>RFUP01000144.1 GCA_009922885.1 Paracoccaceae bacterium | reverse complement strand
GGGGATGGGCATATGGCCACCAATTCGCACCCGACGCTGGGTTTCCTGTTCCGCGGCTGGGCTTGGCCGACGCCTGTGCATCTGGCGCTGATGTGTGGCTGCGGGGTGATCGCGGCAGTGGGGCTGACGCTTTTGACGCAGGCTTACCGGATCGCGGATAGCAACGCAGTGGCGCCGTTTGAATACAGTTACATGCTGTGGGGCGTGCTGTGGGGGTGGCTCTTTTTCGCGGAATGGCCGGATGCGCTGGCATGGCTCGGGATCGCGGTGATCATGGCGGCGGGGCTTCTGGTGCTCTGGCGCGAGAAGGTGCGGGAGTTGCCACCTGCGTTCGAGCGGGTTTCGGTGGATCAGGCGGAAGAATAGGCCGGGATTGCCGCTTCGTTAGGGGGATTATCTCTAGGGTTGTATAATATTTTCATTTTCGCCTCCTGCGTAGAGGATAACCTCCATGGAGGAGGATGCTTCAAGGAATTACTTAAAGGTTGAATAATAAACAAGTTTTCGGATCCGATGCGAATTTTTGAATGCCACGCATGTGGCCACAAGATGAGATTCAATGTGGCCGAGTGCGGCAGGTGCCATACTCCGACGCCGCTGAAGAACCGACTTTCGAGCTATTTTCTAGGCTTGGGAGCCGCATTGATAGCGGTGCTGATGATCCTGTCGACATTGGCCTGATCTTCATGTCGTATGGCCCTCGCTGTAGTCGGCGCGAGGGATAATAGAGCAATGAACCGGATTGATCTGACGCGGCCGGATGCGCCGGAACTGGCGGCATTCGGGGACTATGCCGTGGGCGTGGAGACGCTTGATCTCGTTCATCCCGCGCAGCCGGATGTGGCGGCGGGGGGTGTTTCGGATCGGGCTTTGCGGGTGGAATCGTGGTATCCCGCGAAGGCTGGCAGCGGGCGCGACGAGCCTTACCGGACGCTTCTGAGGGACGGGCATGGTTGGGCCACCTTGCATGGATCGGCGCGGCGGGATGCGGTGCCTTTGGGGGCGGAATTTCCGCTGGTGATCCTCTCGCATGGCTATCCGGGGAACCGCTATTTGTTGAGCCATCTGGGGGAGAAGCTGGCGTCGCACGGGTATGTGGTGGCGTCGGTGGATCACACGGACAGCACCTATGCCGACAAGCGGCCGATTGCCTCGACGCTGGTGAACCGCCCGAAGGATACCGCCTTTGTGCGGCAGGCTTTGGCGGGGCGGGCGGATTGTTCGCGCTCGGCCATCATCGGCTATTCGATGGGCGGCTATGGCGCGCTGATCGCGGCGGGGGCAGGGATTTCGGAGGTGGCGCTGGCGTCTGATTACGCGCCGGAACGGGAGCTTTGGGAACACTACCGCGTGCCAGAGGTTGATCCGGCGTTGAAGGCGATTATCGCCATCGGGCCATGGGGGCGGCAGTATGATCTGTGGCAAGCGGACGGGCTGGCGCGGATCGCGGTGCCGATGATGGTGATGGCGGGGAGCGAGGATCACACCTCGGGCTATGAAACGGGGATGCGGCGGATTTTCGAGGAAGCGGTGGGCGTGGAGCGGCACCTCCTGACCTTCGTGAATGCGGGGCATAATGCGGCGGCACCCATCCCTGCGCCGGAGGAATCATGGGCACCCTCGGAACATCTGGAGTTCGTGCCCTTCGAGCATTACGCCGATGCGGTTTGGGACTCGGTGGCGATGAACAATATCGCCCAGCACGCGGCGCTGGCGTTTCTGGACCTGCACGTGAAGGGCGACGCGGCGCGCGCCCGTTACCTGACAGGCGACTTCACGGGCTTCGCACCGGACACGACAGCGGGCCTCCGCTGGGAGCGGAAGGTCCCGTGAGGGATCATGCCTTGCCGCCCATTTCCGCGATGGGCGGAGCCGCGCCTTCGGGCAGAGGGCAGACATAGCCCTTGGGGCCGACGCGCTTGGCGAGATCGGCTTTGGCGGCGGCGCGGAGATCGGCGTTGATCATCGCTTCAGCCCCGGTGGCCGCCATGACGGCAGCGGCATGGACCATGCCTTTGATCGCTGGATCGCCCTTGCCCTGCGCCGTGGCTTGCCAGCTATGAAGCTGGGTGCCAATGGCGTGGTTTGCGCCCCAGAATTGCACGGTGGGCACGACCCAGCTCACATCGGCCACATCGGTGGAGCCTGCCATATCGACTACGGGCGCGGTGATGGGCACGACGAAATCCGGCAAGGCTTTGCGCGCCTCTTCGGTGATGCCCATGAAGCGGTAGGCGGTGGCGATGTCGGCGTCGGTCAGGGTGTCTTGGAACTTCTGGGCATAGGCGAGATCATCAGCGGTGAAAGCAGGTGGGCCGAGTTGTTCGAGGTGGCGCTGCATCGCTTCGCCAAGGGGGGCGTTGTAGATCAGGTTCGAGACAGCCGCGAGGACGCGGCTTTCGACGCGGGTTTCGGTCATGAGGGCGGCGCCGTCTGCCACTTTGCGGACGCGTTCCAAGAGGGTGAGCATGGCGGGGCCTGTAGCGTCGCGCACGACGTAGCGGACTTTGGATTTGGCTTGAACGACGTTGGGGGAGATGCCGCCTGCGTCGATATAGGCGTAATGGATGCGGGCCTCGTCGGGCATGTGTTCACGCAGGTAATTGATGCCGACGTTCATCAGTTCTGCCGCATCGAGTGCGCTGCGCCCGAGGTGCGGGGCGGCGGCGGCATGGGCGGCTTTGCCGTGAAAGGTGAAATCAACGCGGGCATTGGCGAGCGAGCTGCCGCGCACGAGGCCGGGGAGGCTGCCGGGGTGCCAAGTGATGGCGATATCGACATCATCGAAAGCGCCGCTGCGGACCATGAAAGCTTTCGCGGCGCCGCCTTCTTCGGCGGGGCAGCCGTAGTAGCGCACGCGGCCTTTGGTGCCTGTGGCTTCGAGCCAGTTCTTGACGGCAGTGGCGGCGAGCATGGCGCCTGATCCAAGGAGGTTGTGCCCGCAACCATGCCCGTTCGCGCCCGCTTCGAGGGGGATCTGTTCGGCCACGTCGGCCTGTTGGCTGAGGCCTGCGAGGGCGTCGAATTCGCCCAGAAACGCGATCACGGGGCCGCCTTCACCTGCTTCGCCCATGAGGGCGGTGGGGATATCCGCGATATTTTCGGTGATGCGGAAGCCTTGGTGGCGGAGTTCTTCGAGATGGGCGGCGGCCGAGGCGCTTTCGGTGTAGCAGGTTTCGGGCGTGGCCCAGACACGGTCACTCAATTCGCGAAAGCGGGGGTGGGCTTTTTCGACATAGGCCCAAAGGGGATGTTCGTTCATGGGATCGGTCTTTGTGTTGGGAGCATTATCTGCAAGTGATCTTAGGGCGCGGATGCAGGCGTTTCCAAGGTGCATAATGCAGGGCCAAGGGGCCGATTGACCGAGAGGGGCGCGGCGGTGCAGGATCGCGAAAATGCGAGGCGCGGGAGGCAGGGCTATGGCGGATTTCAGTGCGGGTGCGGCGTGGATGCGCGGGAAGATCATGCCCATTGGCGAGGCCTCGATGGGGGTGCTCGACTGGGGGCTGACGCATAGCGATGTGACCTATGACGTGGTGCCTGTGTGGAAGGGCGCGTTCTTCCGACTGGAGGATTACCTTGATCGGTTCATGGCCTCGATGGCGGATCTGCGGCTGGCGCCGGGGATGGACCGCGCGGAGATCCGGCAGGCGCTGATCGAGATGGTGGCGGCGTCGGGCCTCCGGGAGGCTTATGTGGCGATGGTGTGCTCGCGCGGCGCGCCGATTGTGCCGGGCACGCGCGATCCGCGCTTTTGCGCCAACCACTTCTTCGCGTGGTGTGTGCCTTATGTGAATATCATCCCGCTTGAGCGCGTGGCGCGTGGCGTGAGCGTGTATATCCCCGACGATATCCATCGCATTCCCGAAGATTGCGTGAACCCGCGCGCGAAGAATTACCATTGGGGCGATTTCACCCAAGGGCTGTTCGCGGCGAAGGACCGGGATTTCGATACGGTGCTTTTGACCGACCATGCGGGCAATGTGACGGAAGGGCCGGGGTTCAATGCGTTCATCGTGCAGGGCGACCGCGTGGTGACGTCGGATCACGGTGTGTTGCATGGGCTGACGCGGCGGACGGCGATCGAGTTGTGCGAGGCGCATGGATATACGGTGGAGAAGCGCCCCTTGCCGATGGAAGAGTTTCTGGAGGCGGAGGAGATTTTCCTCACCACCTCCTCGGGTGGCATTCTGCCTGTGACGCGGGTGAATGACCGGATCTATTCGAACGGCACGCCGGGGCCGAAATCGGCGGCGCTGCGCGAGGGCTATTTCGACTGGATGATGCGGCCCGAGTTCCGCGAGGATGTGCCCTACGGGGGATGAGTTAGAACACCATCCCTGAGCCGCGCGGCGTTTTCTGCGGCACGCCGGGCAGGACGCAGAGCATTTCGTAGAGCAGGTTCGCGCCGATGAGGGCGGTGTTGCCGCTGGGATCGTAGGGGGGCGAAACCTCGACGAGATCGCCGCCGACGATGTTGAGGCCCGCGCAGCCGCGGATGATTTCGAGCGCCTGCCGTGTGGAAAGCCCGCCCGGTTCGACGGTGCCCGTGCCGGGGGCGAAGGCGGGGTCGAGGCTGTCGATATCATAGCTGATGTAGACGGGGGTATTGCCGATCTTGGTGCGGATCTGGGCCATGAGGCCCGAGAGGGATTTTCCCCAGCATTCTTCGGCTTGGATCACGGTCCAGCCTTGGTCGCGCGCCCAGTCGAAATCCTCGGGCGCATAGCCTGTGCCGCGCAGGCCGATCTGGAAGACCTTGTTGTTGTCGAGGCAGCCGTCTTCCCATGCGCGCCGGAAGGGGCAGCCGTGGGCGACGGTTTCACCGAACATGGTTTCGTTGATGTCGGCATGGGCGTCGATGTGGATGAGGGCGACGGGGCCGTGGCGCTGTTTGATGGCGCGGAGGATGGGCCATGTGAGGGTGTGATCGCCGCCAAGGGTGAGGGGGATCACGCCGCTCTTCAGAACGGTATTGTAATGGGCGGTGATGATGTCGACGGACTTCTTCAGATCGAAAGTGTTGATCGGCACATCGCCCAGATCGGCGACTTGAAGGTGATCGAAGGGGGCGGCGCCAGTGGCCATGTTATAGGGGCGGAGCATGCGGCTTTCATCGCGGATCTGGCGCGGGCCGAGGCGTGTGCCGGGGCGGTTCGAGGTGCCGTGATCCATCGGGATGCCGATGAAGGCGGCGTCGAGGCCTTCGGGAGAAGTGGCCGAGGGCAGGCGCATCATGGTGGCAGGGCCGCCGAAACGGGGCATGTCATTGCCGCCAAGGGGTTGATTGCGCTCGGTCATGGGTGTGCTCGCTGTTGGGTTTCGAGGAAACTAGAGCGCGTTCGGGGGTGCAATTCAAGCGGGATGGGGCAAAGAAAAAGGCCGCGCTTGGGGCGCGGCCTTTGGGGTTTGTCCTGAAGATCAGGAGAGGTGCGGGAAGTAGTCCTCGCAGGTGCCTTCGCGGTAGACGTCGGCGGTGCAGCAGTGGAGGCCGCCGCCGAAGGCGTAGGCGTCGCGGAGGTCGACCTCGACGACTTCCATGCCGAGCCTGTCCATCTGCTCGGCCTGATAGACCTCGGATTTCTCGACGCAGACGGTTTTGGGGTCGAGGACAAGCACGTTCATCGAGAGCCACACCGAAGAGTAGCAGAGCGGCGGGGGCTGGTTGTGCGCGGGCTGGGCGCTGTCGACGATTTCCCAGCCGTTCTTCTCGAACATCTCGCGCTGGTCCGACGGCAGGCGGCGCTGCGGGTTGTTCAGGATCAGGCCCGGACGCAGGGGGGTGAAGGTGGCGTCGATGTGGATCGGGTAGGGATCGCCGGGGAAGTTCACGGCGTGGACGCGGTGATCGGGGAAGTGGCGGCGCAGCCACTCGATGCCTTTGAGGTTCGTGGTGAAGCCGTGCTGGACCACGAGGTCACGCCCGAAGCGCAGGACGTCGGCGGCGTCGAAAAGGGGTTCTTCCTCGGTGGTGACGAAGAACTTCTCGGCGGCCCATTTGAGGCGCTTCTCGACGCCGATTTTCTCGCTGAGATAATCGGGGTGGTAATCGGCATCGGTGAGGCGCGGCTTGGGGGCGGCCTCATGGCGGAAGTTGGGGTCTTCGTTCCAGTATTGCTGCATCAGCGGGCGGTAGTTCAGGTATTCGAACCAGCGGCAGCGATAGGACATGGTGGCTTCGAGGATTTCGGAGCCGACGGTGAGAAGCACGTCACGGGGCGGCATGCAGCCGAACTGGCTTCCGGTTTGGAAGTCGGGCGTGGTGACAGGGAGCGCGTGGTCGATGGGGGTGGGGC
>RFUP01000143.1 GCA_009922885.1 Paracoccaceae bacterium | reverse complement strand
CAAGCGTCATGACGCTTGCCCGTTAACCTTTGGCGCAGGCGTGCTCAGAACGCGACGCGATCGGCACCTTTGAGGGCGAGGATTTCGCGGGCTTCATCGGGGGTGGCCACTTCAAGCCCCAGCCCTTCGATGATCTGGCGCGCGGCACGGACCTGCTCGGCGTTTGACTGCGCCAGTTTGCCGGGGCCGGACCAGAGGCTGTCTTCCAGCCCGACGCGGACGTTCCCGCCCATGGCAGCGGCCATCGCGGCAATCGGCAACTGGTTGCGCCCTGCGCCCAAGACCGACCAGCGGTATTGATCACCGAAGAGACGATCAGCGGTGCGCTTCATGTGCATGACATCGTCGGGATGCGCGCCGATGCCGCCCATGAGGCCGAAGACGGTCTGGATGAAGAGGGGGCCTTTGACGAGGCCCGCATCGGCGAAGTGCTTCAGGTTATAGAGATGGGCGGTGTCGTAGCATTCGAACTCGAAGCGGGTGCCGTTCGCGCCGAGCGTGGTGAGGATGTGTTCGATATCGGCGAAGGTATTGCGGAAGAGGATGCTCTTGTCGCCGATGTAATTGCGTTCCCAGTCGTGCTGGAGCTGGCTTTCGAAGCGTTTCAGCATCGGGAAGAGGCCGAAGTTCATCGACCCCATGTTGAGCGAGGCAACTTCGGGCTGCCACGTGGCGGCGGGGCGGACGCGTTCTTCGATGCTCATAGTGGGCGCACCGCCCGTGGTGATGTTCACCACGCAATTGGAGCGCTGTTTGATGGTTTGCAGGAAGGGCAGGAAGGCTTCGGGGGTTTGATCCGGGCGGCCATCCTCCGGATTGCGGGCATGGAGGTGGACGACAGCGGCGCCCGCCTCGGCGGCTCCGATCGCGGCTTCGGCGATTTCGGAGGCAGTGACGGGCAGGTATTCCGACATGGATGGCGTGTGGATGGCCCCTGTAACGGCACAGGTGATGATGACTTTGCGCTTCTGGCTCATGGTTCTCCCCTTCGCGGCGTGGCCGCTGTTCCCTCGGGGGCATCTTTGAAGGGTGCGCGGGCTTTGGCAAGCGTGGGATTTTACTGGAAAGCGGCGGGGTGTCTGGCCAGTATGCGCCGGAGCAAGGGAGGTGGCCATGGACATGGGATTGAACGGGGCGCGGGTGATCGTGACGGCGGGGGCGAATGGCATCGGCCGGGTGATCGTGGAGGCGTTCCGGCGCGAAGGCGCGCGGGTGGCGACTTGCGATATCGACGAGGCGGGATTGGCCGGGTTGCCCGAAGATGTATTCCGCGCGCGGGTGGATGTTTCGGATGCGGCGGCTTTGGCTTCGTTCATGGACGAGGCCGTGGGGGCCTTGGGAGGGCTCGATTGCCTTGTGAATAACGCGGGCATCGCGGGGCCGACGGCGAAGATCGAGGATCTGGATGTGGGAGCCATCGAGCAATGCCTCTCGATCTGTCTGATGAGCCAGTTCGTGACCATTGGCCGCGCGGTGGCGCATCTGCGGCAGAGCGTGAACCCTTCCATCGTGAATATCTCTTCGCTGGCGGGGCGCTTGGGGTTCAAGCTGAGAAGCCCCTATGCGGCGGCGAAATGGGGGGTGATCGGTTTGACGAAATCCATGGCAGTGGAATTGGGGCCGGACCGCATCCGCGTGAACGCGGTTTTGCCGGGGATCGTGGCCGGAGACCGCCAGCGCCGCGTGCTGGAGGCGCGGGCGCAATCGCGGGGCATGGGCTTTGCCGATATCGAGCGTGAGGCGTTTTCCTACACGGCGATCAAGGAGTACGTGACGCCGGAACAGATTGCGGATCAGGTGGTGTTCTTGGCGAGCGATCGGGCGAAGACGATTTCGGGGCAGGCGCTTTCGGTTTGTGGCGACACCAATATGCTGGGCTGAGGGCGGGATTTCCGGTCGCCTGACTAATACGACATGATCTGTCGCGTTTTGGCAGGAGTGGCGTTTGATTGGCGTGTTTCTTGAGGGGAAGTTTTGCCCGAGGAGACGACCATGGCCGACGCATCCGATAACGCCCAAGAACCGCGCCGTCGCAGAGGCGGAGGGCGTGCGGGGAATGCCGCGCGGCGGGGCACGGCGGCCATCGAGCAAATGCCGTGGCGCTTGCCTGTTAACCATGACCGCCCCATCGAGCCTCTGAGTGAAGAAGGCGTTCTGGCCATCCACAATGGCGCAATGCGGATTCTGGAAGAGATCGGGATCGAGTTTCTGAACACCGAAGCGCTGGCGATTTTCAAGACCATCGAGTGCTGCAAGGTTTCGGGCACCAATGTGAAGATGGACCGTGAATGGGTGATGGAGATGGTGCGGCAGGCGCCGCCAAGCTTCACCATCACGCCGCGCAACCCCGAGCGCCAGATCACGGTGGGCGGTAAGCATATCCTCTTCGGGAACGTTTCATCGCCGCCGAATTACTTCGATCTGGAGATTGGGCGGAAGGTGCCCGGCACGCGAGAAACCTGCCGTAACCTTCTGAAACTAACGCAATATTTCAACTGCATCCATTTCGCGGGCGGCTATCCGGTGGAGCCTGTGGACATCCACGCCAGCGTGCGCCACCTCGATGTGCTTTTCGACAAGCTGACCTTGGGCGACAAGGTGGTTCATGCCTATAGCTTGGGCAAGGAACGCGTTGAAGACGTGATGGAAATGGTGCGGATCGCGGGGGGCCTCAGCCATGAGGAGTTCGATGCGACGCCGCGGATGTACACGAATATCAACTCAACCTCGCCCCTGAAGCATGACGAGCCGATGATTGACGGCTGCTTGCGGCTGGCGCGGCGGGGGCAGGCCATTGTGGTAACGCCCTTTACCTTGGCGGGCGCTATGGCACCGGTGACGATGTCGGGCGCGGTGACGCTCTCGATTGCCGAGGCGCTTTCGGCCATCGCGCTTTTCCAGCATGTGCGGCCGGGCATCCCCTGTGCGATCGGCACGTTTACCTCGAACGTCGATATGAAATCGGGCGCGCCTGCGTTCGGCACGCCGGAGTATATGCGCGCAACGCAGATGACGGGGCAATTGGCGCGGTTCTATGGTTTGCCGATGCGGGCGTCGGGCGTGTGCGCGGCGAATGTGCCGGACGGGCAGGCGATGTGGGAAACCTCGAACAGCCTGTGGTCTGCGGTGCAGTCGGGCACGAATATCGTGTACCACGCGGCGGGATGGCTGGAGGGCGGCTTGATCGCCAGCCCCGAGAAATTCGTGATGGATTGCGAAGTGTTGCAGATGATCCAGCGCTATATGGAGCCTGAAGTTTGGGGCACCGGGCCGGAAGATATTGCTTTCGATGCGATCAAGGAAGTGGGCGCGAACGGGCATTACTTCGGCATTGAGCACACGCAAAAACGTTATGAATCAGCGTTTTATCAGCCGTTCGTCAGTGATTGGCGGAACTTCGAGGCGTGGGAGGCGGCGGGGTCTGTCTGGACGCCGGAGCGGGCGCATCGGGTGTATAAGTCCATTCTCGACGATTTCGAGGAGCCGCCGATGGAGGCGGGCGTGCGCGAGGAATTGACCGATTTCGTGGCGCGCCGGAAGGCTGAAGGCGGGGCGCCTACGGATTTCTGAGGAAAAATGCATCGGATTTGAGATGTTCGGGGAGTGTTAACTCCTCCCGGCTAGCTTGGCTGCACGTAGCAGCGAGGGGCCGGGATGCATGGGCTGATCAATCGGGCAGTTCAGGATTTCATGCGTGACAGCTATGGCGCGGAGGCATGGCTGCGCGCGGCGCGGAGTGCTGGCTTGGAAACGGCCGATTTCGAGCCGATGTTGATCTATGACGATGCGGTGACCGAGCGGATCGTGGCGGCCGTGGCGGCGGTATTGCAGCGTCGGCCCTCGGATGTGCTCGAAGACATCGGCCATTATCTGGTGACGCATGAGCGGATGGCGCCTTTGCGGCGGCTCTTGCGGTTCGGCGGGGTGGATTTCGCGGAGTTTGTGCAATCGCTCGACGACTTGCCGGATTGGGCGCGGCTGGCTGTTGAGGATTTGCGCTTGCCGCCCTTGGAGGTGCGGGAAACCGGGCCGGGGGGATGGCTTTTGCGGCTGCAGGGCGCGCCGCGTGGATCAGGCTATGCGGCAGTGGGGATGCTGCGCGCAATGGCGGATGATTACGGCACGCTGGCTTTCGTGGAGTATCAGGGCGCAATCGAGGGCGCGGAATGCGTGCAAATCCGGCTTCTGGAGCAGGATTTCGCGGAAGGCCGCGCCTTTCAACTGGCGGCGGGGGCATGAGGAATGGAGGCGGTTGCAGCGCTTCTTGACCAGCTATGCCCGATGCATGTGCAGATCGACCCGGAGGGTGTGATCCGGCACGCAGGCCCGACGATGCATCGTTTGCGGGAGGGCGGCGGTGTGGGCGAGCACATCTTCGATCTGGTTTCTGTACGCCGCCCGCAAGGCGTGACGACGACCGCGGAGTTGATGCGGTTGGCGGGGCGGAAACTGCACGCGACGTTCCGCACGCCGCCCCGGACCGGGCTGAAGGGGCTGTTGGTGCCGTTCGGGGAAGAGGCGGTTATCAATTTCTCCTTCGGGATTTCGGTGACGGATGCGGTGCGCGATTACGGCATGACGGCGAAGGATTTCGCACCCACAGATCTGGCGGTGGAGATGCTTTATCTCGTGGAGGCGAAATCGGCGGCGATGGCGGCCACGCAGCGGCTCAATCGGCGTTTGCAGGGCGCGAAGGAGGAGGCCGAAGAACAGGCGGTGACCGATCTTTTGACGGGCCTGCGCAATCGCCGCGCGATGGAACATACATTGGCGCGGATGGCCGAAGCGGGGCAGGGCTATGCGCTGATGGAAATCGATCTCGACTACTTCAAACAGGTGAATGACAGCGAGGGCCATGCGGCGGCCGATCATGTGCTGCGGAAAGTGGGTGCGGTGCTGCGGGGCGTCTCGCGGCGCGAGGATGTTCCGGTGCGGGCAGGCGGCGACGAGTTTGCGTTGATCCTGCCGGGGCTCTCGGCACCGCGCCGGATCGGCGCTTTGGCGCGCCAGATCATTTGCGCGTTGGAAGAGCCGATTGAATGGAGCGGACGAAACTTGCGGATTTCGGCCTCGATCGGTGTGGCGCTGTCGGAGGCGGGGCAAGATGCGGAGGCCGTGATGCGGCGCGCCGACCTCGCGCTTTATGCGGCCAAGCGCGCGGGGCGGGGGCGCAGCGTGATCCATCGTGCGGATCTGACACTGCCGTTGGAGATAGGGAAAAGGGCCGCGCGGAGGGCGACTTCACAGTAGAAAAACCACTGCAATGGTATATCCTTAAGGTCTATTTTATATTCCGAGGGCCATATGGAATACCGTGTCAGCCCGCCGTTTAGATTTGTCGGTTTAGGCCTGGTTTGTTTGTTTTTGATTGTCGCGTCCGTCATTTGGGCGGTCTTGGCGCGGCCTTGGATCGGGGTTCCGTTAGAGGCGGAGGCTTCGGGCGCTGTTCGCGTGGTTTCCGTCGCGCCGGATGCTCCGGCACCTGCGATTTTGAAAGGTCGGGGCGTTGTGGCTCTGAGCGGGCTGGGGTTTGACGCTTTGCCGCTTCTGCCCACGGATCTGGTGGAAGATCCGGACAAGCTGGAAACCTATCCGGCCTTCCGCGCGTTTCTGGAACGCCAAGGCGCGCTTGATGCCCGCCTGACGTCCGGCGCGGTGACGCTCGTGCTGGAAAACGGTGAGGCGGTGCGGATCGCGCCCGCGCCGCGCCGGCCTTTGTGGGATCTGCCCTTAGGCTTCTGGATACAGGTTCTGAGCGGGGCCACGAGCCTTTTGGTGGCAGGATGGGTGCTGATGCTGCGGCCCGAGAGCCTCTCGGCCCGCTATCTGATGCTGACGGCCATCGCACTGGCCGGATCGGCTTTCGCGGCGGCGATCTATTCGTCCCGCGAACTGGCACTTCCCGTGCAGACCTTCCGCGTGCTTTCCGGGGTCAATAGTATCTCGACCTTCTTTTTCGGCGTCGGGATGATCGGGGTGTTTCTCTATTACCGGAAGGCTCTCTTGCCGCATCGCGTGATGGGCTGGCTATCTGCGGGCATCTTGCTGTGGTGGGGCGCGCATATGGCCCAGGTGTTGCCGAGCATCGTGGTGGGGATGCATTTGATGATCCTTGCGCTGCTTTTGGTCATCCTCGGGGTGATCATCTGGCAGGCGCGTGCGAGCCGTGGCGATCCGGTGGTGCGGGCCGGGATACGGTGGATCGGGCAGAGCTTTCTGTTCGGTGCGGGGGGATGCGTCGCGATCATTTCGGTGCCGTTTCTTGTGGGGCAGCCCCCCTTTGCCGACCAAAGCGTGGCGTTCGGGTTC
>RFUP01000142.1 GCA_009922885.1 Paracoccaceae bacterium | reverse complement strand
CTTTCCGCCGTGCAGGCGTGGGAACGGCACCTGACCACCAGCTACGTCACGGGCGTATCGCTGTTCGAAGCGCTGCGCACAGGCACGCCTTTGCCCGAAGGGCTAGACGGGCAAGTCTTGAGCGCCCGAGACGCGCGCCTTGCCGAACAAGGCGACTTCGCCCGCTTGCCGGGTGCGCCCGCGCCGCTCTACGTGACCAATGCCTCCATCTACGGCCCATCGCCCGACATCATGAGCGGCGAGAGGCTGAAAGTAGCAATCGTCTCGGGTGATCTGCGCTATCCGGTGGCGGATATCACTTCCGCCGAAGGCCAATCGGCGGCGGAAAAGACTGGTGCAATCACGCGGCTCATGGCGGCCTATTGCTCGGATGCGGTGCTTTACTTGCGCCATGACGACGCCCGCTGGCGGCGGATCGCGGGCGCGGACGTGTGGGGGTGCAAGGCCAAGCCTTTCGACGGGCGACTTCTGGCAGCAGTGCTGGCACTTATCGCGCTGGGCGCGCTTTTCACCCTCGCCGCGGAAATCGCCGCCCCCTTCGAGCGCTTCGCCTCCGCTTTGAAAACCCGCCGCCAACTCGGCGGACCGGACAGCTATCCAAGCGAAGGCCCCACGGAACTGCGTGAAATCGTGGCTTCCGTGAACAGCTATCTGGAAAACGAGCGCGCGCATCTCTCAAAGCGCGCGGTGGTGCTTTCAGGCGTCAGCCATGATCTGGGCACGCCTGCCACGCGGCTGAGGCTGCGCGCCGCGCTCATCGCGGATGCGGATTTGAGGCGCAAACTCGAAGCCGATATCGACCATATGACGGGCATGATCGAAAGCGCGCTGACCTATACGCGCGCCGAACTGAACGTGGAGGAACCGCGCCAGCTGTCGCTTAGTTCCTTGGTGGAAGCCTTGGTGCATGATTATCAGGACTTGGGCAAACCCGTAGACCTCCTGCCCATGGCGCCTCTGGTGCTGAAAGGCGGGCGCTCGGTGTTTTCGTCAACTTCGGCGCAAGGCAGCCTGCCCGATCACGCGCCGATCCTCCTCACGGCCCGCCCCATCGCGCTGCAACGCGCGCTTTCGAACCTGATCGACAATGCGTTGAAATACGGGCGGCGCGCGACGGTGCAGATCCTCCCCGGTGCCGATAGCGTGACTATCGCTGTCGAGGATGAGGGCACCGAAATGCAAGTGGCCGATATCGAAGCTGCCATTGCGCCCTTCAAACGCGGCGAAAACGCTTCGGGCACCACGGGGTTCGGCTTGGGCCTCACGATCGTGGCCACCATTGCCGAACAGCATGGCGGGCAGTTGGCGTTTACCAATGGGGCGCGCGGGTTGCGCGCGGAACTCCAGATCTCACGGCTTTAGCCAGCGGCACGCGAAAGCCCTTTCGCGCGCTTCGGGAAAGGTGCAGCATCCGGCCAGAAACGAGCGAGGAGATGTTTCATGGTCAAGATCTACGGTGTTTTGCGCAGCCGGGCCACGCGCCCTGTCTGGCTTCTGGAAGAGGCGGGGGCCAGCTATGATCTGATCCCGGTGATCCAATCCTACCGGCTGGCCGATCACACGGCCGCCGATGCGCCCTTCAACACCCAGTCGCCGGAGTTTCTGGCGGTGAACCCACAGGGGCAGGTTCCGGCCATGGCGGATGGCGATCTGGTGCTGACCGAGTCGATGGCGATCACGCTCTATCTCGCGCGCAAACTGGGCGGTGCCTTGGGGCCGCAAACGCTGGCCGAAGAAGGCGAAGCCATCCAGTGGGGCTTCGTGGCCGCCACAGGCGTGGAAACACCTGCGCTCGACATCCTTTACACCTACGCCAAGGGCGAAGTGGGCACGGCGGCAGGCGACGCGAAAGTCGCCGCAGGCACGGAAGCCTTGAAGCGCCCCTTCGCGCGGATCGAGGCGCATTTGCAGGGGCGTGACTGGCTCATGGGCGACCGCTTCACCGTGGCCGATATCATGCTGGCGGAATGCGTGCGATATGCCCAGCCGCATGGGCCCGCCTTGGCCCCCTACCCTGCGCTTTCGGCGTGGATCGCCCGCTGCCAAGCCCGCCCTGCCTTCAAGGCAATGATGGAGCGGCGCAACGCCGAACCCGCGTAACGCTAGGCGCGGGGGAAAGGCCTTTGGCATCTTTTCCCCGCCCGCCCCCTCTGACATACTGCGCGACAGACAAAACGAGAGCAGCATGGCAGACGATCTTCTTTCCGGCACCGGCCCCGAAACCTATGACGCCTCTTCGATCGAGGTTCTGGAAGGGCTCGAACCCGTTCGCAAACGCCCCGGCATGTATATCGGCGGCACCGACGAGCGGGCGCTCCATCACATGGTGGCCGAAATCCTCGACAACTCGATGGATGAAGCCGTGGCGGGCCATGCCAACCGGATAGAAGTGGAGTTGCACGAGGATTACTCGATCACCGTGCGCGACAACGGGCGCGGCATGCCTGTGGATCCGCACCCGAAATTCCCTGGCAAATCCGCGCTGGAGGTGATCCTCACCGTTCTGCACGCGGGTGGGAAATTCTCGAACAAGGCCTATTCCACCTCGGGCGGCCTCAATGGCGTGGGGTCGTCGGTGGTGAACGCGCTCTCCGATGTGCTGATCGTGCAAGTGGCGCGCAACAAGGAGCTTTACGAGCAGCGCTTTTCGCGCGGGGTGCCGCAGGGCCCGATTGAGAAACTTGGTGCCGCCCCGAACCGCCGGGGCACGACAGTGACCTTCCACCCGGACCCCGACATCTTCGGCTCCTTGAAACTCAAACCCGCGCGCCTCTTCAAGATGGTGCGCTCGAAGGCATACCTGTTCTCCGGCGTGGAAATCCGCTGGAAATCCGCGATTGACGATGGCGAAACCGCCACCGAAGCCACCTTCCACTTCCCCAATGGCCTCACGGACTTCCTTTCGGAAACGCTCGCAGGCACCGTCACCTATGCCGACAAGCCCTTCTCCGGCAAAGTGAGCTTCGAGGAGAAGTTCAACGTGCCGGGGTCGGTGGAATGGGCGATCAACTGGACCCCTTCGCGCGATGGCTTCATCCAGTCCTACACCAACACCGTGCCCACCCCCGAAGGCGGCACCCACGAGGCGGGTTTCTGGGCCGCGATCCTCAAGGGCATCCGCGCGTACGGCGAATTGGTGAACAACAAGAAAGCCGCGCAGATCACCCGCGATGACCTCCTCACAGGCGGTTGCGCGCTCTTGTCGATCTTCATCCGCGAACCTTCCTTCGTGGGCCAGACCAAAGACCGCCTTTCCACCGAAGAAGCCCAGCGTTGGGTGGAATCGGCTGTGCGCGACCACTTCGACAACTGGTTGGCCTCGGATAACAAATCCGCAGGCGCGATCCTCGATTTCCTCGTGCTGCGTGCCGAAGAGCGGTTGCGGCGGCGGCAGGAAAAGGAAACCCAGCGCAAATCCGCCACGAAACGCCTGCGCCTGCCCGGCAAGCTGGTGGATTGTTCGGCCACCAACCGCGAAGGCACCGAACTTTTCATCGTCGAGGGCGACTCGGCAGGCGGTAGCGCCAAGATGGCGCGCGACCGGACCTATCAGGCGCTTCTGCCCTTGCGCGGCAAGATCCTGAACGTGCTCGGTGCGGCCTCATCAAAACTCGGCCAGAACCAGGAAATCAACGACCTCTGCCAAGCGCTTGGCGTGAGCATGGGGACGAAATTCAACGTCGAAGACCTGCGCTACGACAAGATCATCATCATGACCGACGCCGACGTGGACGGCGCGCATATCGCCTCGCTTCTGATGACGTTCTTCTTCACCCAGATGCGCCCGATGATCGACCGCGGCCACCTCTACCTCGCCTGCCCGCCCCTCTACCGCCTCACCCAAGGGGCAAAACGGCTCTACGTGGCCGATGACGCGGAAAAAGAGGCGTGGATGAAGAAGGGCCTCGGCGGCAAGGGCAAGATCGACGTGCAGCGCTTCAAAGGCTTGGGCGAAATGGACGCCAAGGATTTGAAAGACACCACGATGAACCCGAAAACCCGCAAACTCATCCGCGTCACCATCGACGAGGACGAACCGGGCGAAACCGGGGATCTGGTGGAACGGCTGATGGGGAAAAAGCCCGAAATGCGCTTCCAGTATATTCAGGAGAACGCGCGGTTCGTGGAGGAGTTGGATGTTTAATCACCCTTCAAGGTGATTTCTCGACGTCCACTTCTTGGTTTCAGGATCTTGAATGGCGGTGCAGACTTCCAAAGCCAGCAGAAGAAAACCCTTGTGCCCGCAGACGCGCGCGGGGGCGCTCTTCGGGGTGAACGGCGGCGCTTTATGGCGGCCGAGCCCCTCTGCCCTTCGAGCGTTGCGCCTACGGATGCCAAAGCGCCGCCGCGTGGGGGCGCGTCGGCGCTGCGCGGCGGCCTTCGGCCTTGGGTCCGCGCGACGCGCTCCAACAATCCCGGTTCCCAAGCGCCCCGCTTCACGGTAGAGACCCCCAACGCCGGAGGCGGGCCGGAGTGGCCCGGCACTCTGGCCTGATCTTTTGCACCGGACCCTGCCCGTGACCCCTGCTGCCCGCCTCATCGCCACGCTTGACCTCTTCACTGCCGTCGAGGCCGATACGCGGCCTGTGGATGCGGTGATGTCTTTCTGGTTCCGCAGCCGCCGCGATCTGGGCGAGTTTGATCGGGGCGACGTGATCGAATGGCTCTACAGCCTCCTGCGCCACCGCGCGCGGCTTTTGTGGTGGCTGGAGAAATCGGGCACCGAACCTTCGCCCCGCGCGCAATTCCTCGCGTGGCTCGCGCTCGTCAATCGCAAAGCCCCCGACGAGGTGGCGCGGATGTTCCAAGCCGCGAAAACCGCCCCTGCGCTGAGTGGCGACGAAGAGAAGTTCCTCACCAAGCTGCAATCCCGCACCATCGAGCACCCCGAGATGCCGGAAACCGTGCGGCTTGAGTGCCCGGCTTGGGCGGAAGCCTCGCTGCGGGCGCGGTTCGGGGCGCGGTTCGGGGCGGAACTGGCGGCGATGCTGGTGCCGCCGCCTGTGGATTTGCGGGTCAATCCGGTGAAATCCTCGCGTAAGGCTATTCTGCGCGCCGTGGGCGATTTGGGCCTCAAGGCCGAGAAGACCCCGCTTGCGCCTTTGGGCGTGCGGGTGGCCGAGCGGTTTTCCTATGCGCGCCTTCAGGCGTTGAAATCCGGCGAGGTGGAAATCCAGGACGAAGGCTCGCAACTCGTGGCGCTCCTCGTCGATGCGCAACCGGGCGAACGGGTGGTGGATTTCTGTGCGGGCGCGGGCGGCAAGACCCTCGCGATGGCGGCGCAGATGGCCAATAAGGGCCGCGTTATCGCCTGCGACGTGAACGAGGGGCGGCTCAAACGCTGCGCCGAGCGGCTGAAAACCGCAGGGCTGCACAATGCCGAAACGAAGCTTCTGGCCAGCGAGACCGACCGTTGGGTGAAGCGCCACAAGATGGGCTTTGACCGCGTTCTGATCGACGCGCCCTGTTCCGGCACGGGCACATGGCGGCGCAACCCCGATACGCGCTGGCGCGGTGCGGAAACCGAGGGGTTGGCTGATCTGGTGGCGCTGCAAAAGCGCATTCTGGCCAGTGCGGCGCGGCTCGTGAAACCGGGCGGGCGGCTGGTTTATGCCACCTGCTCGCTCCTGCCCGAGGAAAACGAGGCGCAGGTAGAGGCGTTCTTGGCCGCCGCACCGGGGTTCCGGCTGGTGCCTTTGGCAGAGGTCGCGCCCGATCTGGCGGCGAAACTGGGCGGCGAGACGCTGTCGCTCACGCCCGCGCGCCACAACACCGACGGTTTCTTCGCCGCTGTTCTGACGCGCGACGCGCTTTAAGCCTCACCCCTTCGGGAACGGCACGCCCTTCGTGGTAAACCTGCCGCCCTTGGGGCCGGAGCGCTTCCGGCACAGAATCGCCTTGCCACCCATATCCCGCTCGAGCAGGGCCGTGATGTCCCCGAGGGCAAAAATGTCTGGATCCATCACCACGGCCCGTCCCTGGTAGCCCATGAGCTTGGGCGGCATAAAGCGAAGGGGCGTGAAGGACTGCAAATCCTCGTTCAGCCACACCCGCTCCACGCCATCGCGAAGATAGGCCTGGCCCTCGTGTTCGGCGAAGACGGGGTAATCCCGAGTATCAATAAACGCCACATCAAAGGCCTCGGGGTCCGCGGCTTGCCGCTTGAGCGCCCAGCGCGCCACCTTCGCCCCTAGGATCTGCTTATGGTTGGTGTGGATAAAAACGCACGGTTTAGCCATAGCCAGGGCCTCTTCAGCCGTTTTCTTGCCCGCGCCCGTAGGCGAAGCGGGGATGGAGATGGGTGTCAATGTACTGGTCAATCTCCGCCAG
>RFUP01000141.1 GCA_009922885.1 Paracoccaceae bacterium | reverse complement strand
TTTCCACACCTGCACCGCAGCCCCAGCCCCAACAGGCGGCGGCCCCCGATCCGGTTGCAATGGCTGCGAAGCTCGAACGTATCCGCGCTGTGGTTTCGCGGGAGCCGGAAGCGCCTGTCGCGGCCGTAGCCCCCGTTGTCGAAGAGATTGCGCCGCTGCTCGTCGAAGACGAAGAGTATCTCGAAGACCAGCACGCCGAAGAGCTTGATCTCGATACGCCTCTCCCGATGGAGGATGCTGAAGCGCCAACGTCGCTGGCCGCCGCCACCGCTTGGGATGAAGGCAGCGAAATCGATTTGGGCCTTCTCGAAGAGGACGCGACGCTCCCAGAAGTAGGGGTGGAAGACGCATTTTTGGAAGATGAGAAGCCCGAAGAGGATGCGACGTTCGACGCCGATGAAGAGGCCGCGATCGAAGCCCGTGCTCCGGTTGGGTCTGGTCTGGCTCCTTTGGCCGCCGATCAGGAGCCGAAAGTCGAGAATTCCGAGGGTGACGATGATCTCGACGCCATTCTGGATCGCCTGATGACCAAAGCATCAGCGAAACTGGCTGAGCCCCAGATCGAAGCCGAAAGCGATGACGCCCCCCTTGAAGCCGTTCAGCCTGTGCGCGCCCGCGTTCTCAAGGTGAAGAAGGCCGATCTCGAAGCCGCAATTCGTCGCGGCGCCATCGAGGAAGCGCCGGAAGACGAGGGCAATGCCGTGGCCGAAGCTCCGGCAGCCGTTGCCTCCAGCCTTTCCGACGAAGAAGAAGCAGAGCTCGCCCGCGAACTGGCCGAGGTTGAGGCGGAAATCGCGGATACCACCGAGGAAGACTTCACCTTCGACGAACTGGATGAAGACGATGACGAACAGGTGGACTCGCTGTTCGCTGAGCGTCAGGACGACCTTCAAGAAGAAGACTTCGACGACGAAGATTTTGAAGACGAGGCTTACGACGACGAAGACTTCGAGGATGACGATTTCGACGATGAGCCGGAAGCGGCGCAATCTGCTACGCCCGCTGCACCGCATTTCGCAGAAGCCAACGCCGACCGCGACGTGATGCGCCTGATGGCCAAGACCATTTCCGAAATGGACGAGCCGGAAAGCACCCACCGCCGCAGCGCGATTGGCCATCTTCGCGCCGCAGTGGCCGCGACGAAGGCCGAAAAGCAGGAAGGGGGCGTGCTGAAGCCCGAGCCGTCTGCGGCCCCCTATCGCG
This sequence comes from Paracoccaceae bacterium, assembly GCA_009922885.1. Taxonomy (GTDB): domain Bacteria; phylum Pseudomonadota; class Alphaproteobacteria; order Rhodobacterales; family Rhodobacteraceae; genus UBA9554. The sequence continues at coordinate 5,150 of RFUP01000141.1, read as the reverse complement.
AGGATTTGGCGTCTGTCGTGCGCCCGCGTCGCCCGGTTGTTTCCGGTGGCGCGAGCACGCGCCGCCCCGGCGAAGATCGCCCGGCACCGCTCAAACTCGTGGCAGAGCAGCGCATCGATGTGCCAAGCGCGTCTGCCGGTGCAGGCACCGTGGTTCCCGTGCGCCCGCGCCGCGTGACCGTGATGGAGGTACAGGCACCGACGCTCTCTCGTGCTCCTTCGCAAGCGCAACCTGCGCCCCAAGTCGACGCGCCCGCTGGCGGGTTTGCTGAATATGCGTCGGAAAAGGGCGTGAAGTCTCTGGCCGAAGTTCTTGAGGCCGCCGCCGCCTATCTGTCTTTCGTCGAAGGCCGCCCGGAATTTTCGCGCCCTCAATTGATGAACAAGGCGCGCCTGATCGAAGGACAGGAGTTCAACCGCGAGGACGGGTTGCGCCACTTCGGCGTGCTGCTGCGGGACGGGAAGATCGAACGCCTCAAGGGGGGCGCTTCACGGTCTCCGACCGGATCGGCTTCCAGCCCGATAAACGCGCCGCAGGTTGATTGCCCCGGTAAGCTCGCAGAAAAGCCCGCGCTGGTCGAAGCGCGGGCTTTTTGCTTTGATGGGGTGGCCCTAACGTGCCGAAAAAGGAAGCCCGATGCTGAAACCCGGTGAAATCGCCCTCGGCTTTGATCCTGCCAATACGCCTGACGCCGGCATTGTTTTCATCGGCCATATGGAGACCCCTTGGAGCAAAGGCCACTGCCCGAAAAACCCGCGCGAAGCGCGCGAACGCGGCGGGACCTTCATTGCGTGGATCGCCGAGCCCTATCGCGCAGGGCTCATCGGGCTTGAGGCCGGAATGACCGTGATCCTGCTCTATTGGATGGGCCGTGCCGCGCGCGATGTTCTCGTGCAAACGCCCGCCTCCAAGCCCGCACCCACAGGCGTCTTCGCGCTGCGCTCGCCTGCTCGCCCCAATCCGGTAGCGCTCGCGATCACACAGATACGTGCGATTGATGCTAAGGCGGGGCGGATCGAGGTCGATGCGTCCGACGCTTTCAACGGTACCCCGCTTGTCGATATCAAGCCCTGGCTTCCGAAGATCGATACGCTGCATGACGGGGAGTGATGGTGGGCCCACTGGGATTCGAACCCAGACTGGAAGGAGTTTAAGTCCTCTCTCTCTACCGGTTGGAGTATGAGCCCCCCAAGGTCCAATATCAGCCCCTGTGCGGGGCTTCAACAGAGTGTGGCGGCTAAAGATCCGTGCCCGGAACCTTGCGCAGAAAGGCGCGTTCCGGCAGCCAGGGGTGCAGCTTCAATGCCATGCGCAACACCTCTTGCGCCTCGTCCTCCCGCCCCAAGGCTATCAGCGTCATCGCTTTTCCCGCCAAGGCCGCGACGTGGTTCGGGTTGATCGCCAAGGCGCGATCAAGATCGGGGAGGGCAGCCGCATGTTCCTCACGCAGGAATCGCACGAAGGCGCGCTGATTGTAGCCCTCGGCATATTCCGGGCAATAAGCGATCAAACGGTCGAAAGCGGCTTCCGCGGCAAGGAAATCGTAGGAAGACCGGCGCGTCATCCCGTCATCCAGAACCTCCTGAGCCGCCTGATCGGGTGCCTTTGTCCAGAGCGCCCAAAGCGCATTTGTATAGCCGCGCGCCATGGCTTCATCCGGCGCTGTCTGGATCTGGGCGAAAATCTGCGCCTCTTCCACACGGATATCCGGCGCAGCAGGGCAGGTCTCGGCCCGAAGTGGCGCGGCGATCAGAGCGAGAAGGCAGGCGAGCGGTTTCATACGAAAACACTGACGGTCTTCATTCCGCCGTTCAAGTCACTTCCCCGTGCTTTCTCTTTTTCAAATATCCCCGCCGGAGGCACCTCCCGCTTGCGGGAGGTTTCCTGCCCTGCTGTTTTCACCACCAACTTCCCCCTAGTCATACCCGCACCGTTCCCTTACCTTTCGGATATAAATCGGAGGTCCGGGGCGAAATGTCGGCAGGCGGGTTGCAGAAACTATCCTTTTTTCTCCTCGCGGGGCTCATCCTCTATGTTTCGCTTGGGGCGGGGCTGTGATGGCGGAGCGATTTGGCGGCAAGTTCAGCCTGCAGAATGCGCAAACACCTTCCACCTCCTTCGCCGGTGCAAAGCGGACGAAGATCGGCGGGCGCGCAAATCTGTTGTTCTTTCTTCCCCTTCCCTTGGCGATCAGGGCCTTCTTCGCGCCTCCGCAAGAGATGGTGCTTCATCTGGCAGCATTCGGGCAGTTGATCCTGTCGGCTTGGCTGACCCGCGAAGGGTTGAAAGCCGAAGAGGCTTGGAGCGCGCGGACGATCGCGCGGCGTCCGGCCATTCCAAGAAAGATCTTTGGCGCCATCTGCACGGGTCTGGGGCTTGGTCTGGCGGGCTTTGCCGCTTCTGGCAGCGCGAGTGCGGCGATGTTTGCAGGGTTCGGCTTTGCACTGCATCTGGGAGCCTTTGGCTTCGATCCTCTGCGGGACAAGGGCATCGAAGGCGTCGACGCTTTCCAGACAGATCGTGTGGCCCGCGCGGTGGACGAGGCGGAAAAGCACTTGAAGTCAATGTCTGAGGCCATTGCCTCGACCGGAGACAAAGCCCTGATGCGCCGATTGGAGGCCTTCCAGTCGAGAGCGCGCGCCTTGTTCCGGCAGGTTGAAGAGGATCCACGCGATCTCGCGGCCGCGCGGCGTTATCTGTCGGTCTATCTGATGGGGGCGCGGGATGCCTCGCTCAAATATGCCGCCATCGCCCAACGCCAGCCCAATCCCGAGGCGCGGGCCGAATATGAGGCGCTTCTCGATGATCTTGAGAAGAATTTCGCCACAAGGACCCAAGCGTTTTTGACGGATACACATGCCGATCTTACAGTAGAGATCGACGTTCTGCGTGAGAGGCTCGCCCGTGAAGGGCTGCGTCTGGAAGAGTAACCAAGCCTAGATTGGATCGAGACATGACCGGAACTGTTCAGAAAAAAGCTGCCGCAACTTTGGCCATGGTCGAGGAAGTGAATGCAGTCCTGCTGCCCGAGCCAGCGCCTGCGGAAGCCGTTGTGGCGTTGGAAGCGGCCGATCCGGCGGCGTCGGAAGCGATCCGTTCGCGGATGCCAGAAATCGACATGAAGAACACCCAGTCCATCGTGTCCTTCGGGGCCCGCGCCCAGATCGAGTTGCAGGAGATCAGTCAGTCGATGCTGCAGGATGTCCGCAACAAGGACGTGGGCCCTGCCGGAGACAGCCTTCGCTCGATTGTCACCACGATCCGTGGCTTCTCGATTTCGGAACTGGATGTCCGGCGGAAACGCTCTTGGTGGGAGCGCCTTTTGGGGCGCGCCGCCCCGTTCGCCAAATTCACGGCGCGCTTCGAGGAGGTGCAGGGGCAGATCGACAAGATCACCGAGAACCTTCTGGAGCACGAGCATAAGCTTTTGAAAGACATCAAGTCTTTGGACTTGCTCTATGATCGCACGCTGAACTTCTACGACGAGCTGGCGCTCTATATCGCGGCGGGCGAAGCCAAGTTGAAAGAGCTTGATGCCAAGACCATTCCGGCGAAAGAAGCCGAGGTGCAGGCGGCGCCGGAAACCGAGCAGGTGATGAAGGCGCAGGAATTGCGCGATCTGCGGGCGGCGCGCGATGATCTGGAACGTCGGGTGCATGACCTGAAGCTGACCCGGCAAGTCACCATGCAGTCCCTGCCGTCGATCCGGCTGGTGCAGGAGAATGACAAGTCGCTGGTCACCAAGATCAATTCGACGCTCGTGAACACCGTGCCGCTCTGGGAAACCCAGTTGGCGCAGGCCGTGACGATCCAGCGGTCCGCCGAAGCGGCAGCGGCGGTGAAAGACGCCAACGACCTGACCAATGAGCTGTTGAAAGCGAATGCGAAGAACCTGCGCGACAGCAACAAGATGATCCGCGAGGAAATGGAGCGCGGCGTCTTCGATATCGAAGCGGTCAAGCAGGCGAACGCAGATTTGATCGGCACGATTCAGGAGAGCCTTGAGATTGCCGATGAAGGCAAGCGCCGCCGTGCAGCTGCAGAAGACGAGTTGAAGAAAATGGAAGCGGAATTGCGTGACACGCTGGCTTCTGCCAAAGCTCGGGCAACCGGGCTTGGCGATACGGCAGGCACTTCGGTTCCGAAGGGATAATTGGGCGTCGATGGTGGGATTTCCGAGGCTAGTACTGGCATTTGTGGCGGCGCTTTTTGTGTCGGCTTGCCTTGATGCTGCGGCGGTTCCACCTCCAACGCGCCCAGCTGGCGCGCAGGCGACCGTTCCGACGCGGGGCGGCGTGCAGTCTGCTGCCTCTGCCGACCTCGCCCGCTACTATGCGCGGGTTCAGGCAGAGTTGCTGACGCAGGGGTTGCTCAGAACCGATGGTGGCGGGCCTGATACACCGTTCGACGCGGATATCGCAGTTCGCAATTTCGAGAAAATCGCGTTTTTCGACGAGTACGAGCGGGGCGGCGGGTTACGTGCGGCTTCTGGTGCCTCAGTCGGCTTGCGGCGGTGGCCGGGTGCGGTGCGCTTCGGTGTCGAATTCGGGGCCTCGGTTGATCCGGCGCGCCACGCCACAGATCGGGCTGCCATTGCCAATTACGTGCAGCGCCTCGCCAACCTGACCCGCCATCCGATGACGGCGGGAAGCGCCGCTTCGGCGAATTTCCATGTGCTTATCATGAGCGAGGATGACAGGGGGCAGATGCTGGCACGGGTGCAGAGCATCGTGCCGAATATCGATCGCGCCTCGCTCGGGCTTTTGCAGTCGATGCCGCGCGGAATCCACTGCCTCGTCATGGCCTTCGCGGGGCCGGACAATGATTTCGCCTATACGCGGGCGATTGCCGTGATCCGGGCCGAGCATCCCGATCTGCTGCGGTTGTCTTGCGTGCATGAGGAATTGGCGCAGGGGTTGGGGTTGGCGAATGACAGCCCCGCCGCGCGCCCCTCAATCTTCAATGACGACGATGAATTCGCGCTTCTGACCGCGCAGGACCAGATTTTCCTTCGGATGCTCTACGATCCGCGCCTCTACCCCGGCATGAGCCTTCGCGACGCCCATCCCATCCTTATCGATATTGCCAATGGCCTCGTCAGCGGGCCGAGTTGACGTTTTTTAACAAGGGAGAGCCACATGGGCATTCTC
>RFUP01000015.1 GCA_009922885.1 Paracoccaceae bacterium | reverse complement strand
TGGCAAACCCGACGCCGCCGCCACTTTGGCCGATCTCGTCGAAGCGCTTGCCGCACAGAAAGGACAGAAATGAACGCCGCTGCCGCAACGAAGCTGCCCACCGATGTGGGCCCGATCCATTTCGTCGGTATCGGCGGCATCGGCATGTCCGGCATCGCCGAAGTGCTCCTGAACCTCGGCTACACTGTGCAGGGGTCGGACGCGAAAACCTCCAAGATCACCGACCGCCTCGCAGGTTTCGGCGCGAAGATCTTCGAAGGCCAGCGCGCCGAGAACATCGAAGGGGCCGCTGTGGTGGTGATTTCTTCCGCCATCAAACGCGGCAATCCCGAGCTTGACGAGGCACGCCGCCGCAAATTGCCCATCGTGCGCCGCGCCGAAATGCTCGCCGAACTCATGCGCCTCAAGTCGAACGTCGCCATCGCGGGAACGCATGGCAAAACCACCACCACCACCATGGTCGCGACGCTCCTTGATGCCGGCAATTTCGACCCGACTGTCGTCAATGGTGGCATCATCCATGCCTATGGATCGAACGCGCGCATGGGGCAGGGGGAATGGATGGTGGTGGAGGCCGACGAGTCGGACGGCACCTTCAACCGCCTTCCCGCCACCATCGCCATCGTCACCAATATCGACCCCGAGCATATGGAGCATTGGGGCTCGATCGAGAACCTGCGCGACGGCTTCACGCAATTTGTTTCGAATATTCCCTTCTACGGCCTCGCGGTGTGCTGCACCGATCATCCGGAAGTGCAGGCCCTCGTGGGCCGCATTACCGACCGCCGCGTCACCACTTACGGCTTCAACGCGCAGGCCGATGTGCGCGCGGTCAACCTCACCTATAAGAAGGGCGTCGCGCATTTCGATATCCGCCTGCAGGCCGAAGACACCGTGATCGAAGGCTGCACGCTGCCGATGCCGGGCGACCATAACGTTTCGAACGCGCTTTCTGCCGTGGCGGTGGCCCGCCATCTCGGGATGAAAACCGAGGAAATCCGGCAGGCGCTGGCGAATTTCGGCGGCGTGAACCGCCGCTTCACCAAGGTGGCCGAAGTGAATGGCGTGACCATCATCGACGATTACGGCCACCACCCCGTCGAGATCGCCGCCGTACTGAAAGCCGCGCGCCAAGCCTCCGAAGGCCGCGTGATTGCTGTGCACCAACCGCACCGCTACACCCGCCTCTCGAACCTCTTCGACGATTTCTGCGCCTGCTTCAACGAAGCCGATGTGGTTGCCATTGCCGAAGTTTATGCGGCGGGCGAAGAACCCATTCCGGGCGCGTCGCGCGATGATCTGGTGGCAGGCCTCATCCGCCATGGCCACCGCCATGCTCGCGCGATCCTTGATGAAAGCGACCTCGCGCGGCTGGTCAAAGAGCAGGCCCGCCCCGGCGATATGGTGGTTTGCCTTGGGGCCGGTACGATCTCGACATGGGCACACGGGCTGCCGGAAAAGCTGAAGGCCTGATGCAATGACGCTCGCATGGGCCGTGATTGCCGTAATCGCCCTGACGGGATTATTCGCGGTCACGAAGCTCCTCCGCCGCCTCGTCTGGGCCTTCGCCCTGGCATTTGGCGCGCTCCTTTTCGTGCATTTCCAGACCAATCCGGCAGAAGCTGCCACGGCAGGAGCGGCCCTCGGTGGCAGCCTTCTGGTGGCAAGCCCCCTCCGCGCGCTCCTCTTGCGCTGGTTCTTTTGAGCAAGCCCAAGACGCCAAAGTGCCAAGAGCCCCGTCAGGGCTCCAAGCAGTATTCGCACTGGCATACTCATGGTCATCGAAGCGATCCGCAGCTGGGTCGTTTCGGCGATACTCGCAGGAAAACCTTGCCAATTCGCTAAGGGCCTCCGTCCGCACGGGTTAACGTGGATTTTTTCGCCAACGTCATGACGCAAGCCATACGCTTTCCAGACGCAATCCATACGCTTCGGAAATCGTCTGCCAAACCCGTTAAAACCCCGACATCCCAGCAAAATCCCGCCGCTCGTCCGCGCGCACAGGGTGCATTTTCCTGCACCAATGCCAGACCTCCCTTTTCACCCCGCCTTCCCTCCATTACGAAGGGGCAAATTCTGTGAGGTAACACGATGGATATGCCCGCTGTTCGGGGAACGCTTACTGCAGGCAAGCCCCTTTCGGATCTGACATGGCTCCGCGTGGGCGGGCCTGCGGATTGGCTGTTCCAGCCCGCTGATGCCGAGGATTTATCGTCGTTTCTCAAGGCGTTGCCCGTTGATGTGCCGATCTTTCCAATGGGGGTCGGCTCGAACCTCATCGTGCGCGACGGTGGCATTCGTGGTGTGGTGATCCGCTTGGGGCGCGGCTTCAATGGCATTGAAATCGATGGCGATACCGTGATCGCAGGCACCGCCGCGCTCGATGCCCATGTCGCCCGCAAAGCGGCCGATGCAGGCCTCGATCTCACCTTCCTGCGCACGATTCCCGGTGCCATCGGCGGAGCCGTGCGGATGAACGCGGGCTGCTACGGCTCTTACGTGGCCGATCACCTGATCGATGTTAAGGCTCTGACAAGGCAGGGAGAATTCGTAACGCTCTCGCGTGAGAACCTGCATCTCGCCTATCGCTCCAGCCAGATCCCTGAAGGCATGGTGCTCGTCTCGGCCCGCTTCCGTGCCGCGAAAGCCGAGCCGGAAGCGCTCATCGCCCGGATGGACGCGCAGCTTCAGAAACGCGATGAAACCCAGCCCGTGAAGGACCGTTCGGCGGGATCAACCTTTCGTAACCCCGCCGGGTTTTCCTCCACCGGGCGCGCCGATGACACGCATGAGCTGAAAGCCTGGAAGCTCATCGATGACGCCGGATTGCGGGGCGCGCGCATCGGTGGGGCGCAAATGAGCGAGAAACACTCGAATTTCATGATCAATGCTGGCGGCGCAACGGCGGCAGACCTTGAAAACCTTGGCGAACTTGTGCGGAAGAGGGTTTACGAAACCGCCGGGATCACGCTAGAGTGGGAGATAATGAGGGTAGGCGAGGCAGCCTCCTGATTTGCTAGATATAGAATAATCAAAACGACCGGGCACAATCCCCGGCAATTATGAGGCACGGTGTGGGTATGTCGAGCAGGGCATCCCTCAAAGTTGCGGTGTTAATGGGTGGCCCGTCTGCCGAGCGTGAAGTGTCGCTCGTTTCGGGTCGCGAATGCGCCCGCGCGCTGAGAGGGGAAGGATTCGAAGTGGTCGAGGTCGATGCAGGCCCCGGCCTCGCTTTGCGTCTTGCCGAAATCGCTCCTGACGTGTGTTTCAATGCCCTCCATGGCCGCTGGGGTGAGGATGGATGCGTGCAGGGCATTCTCGAATGGCTCCGCATTCCCTACACCCATTCCGGTGTGCTGGCCTCCGCGCTGGCGATGGACAAGCAGAAAACCAAAGATGTTTACCGCGCCGCAGGCTTGCCGATTGTGGATAGCGTTCTGGCCACGCGTGCCGAGGTTGAGGCGGGCCATGTGCTGCCGCCTCCCTATGTGGTGAAGCCCTATAACGAAGGCTCGTCCGTCGGTGTCAGCATCGTGCGGGAAGGGGGCAACACGCCCCGCCTCGCGGCTGGCATGCCCGAGGTGGTGATGGTGGAAACCTACGCGCCGGGGCGCGAGATGACGACCACCGTCATGGGCGACCGCGCCCTCACCGTCACTGATATCCTCACCGATGGTTGGTATGACTATGACGCGAAATACAAAACCGGTGGCTCGCATCATGTTGTTCCCGCCGAAATCCCCGCTGAGATTTTCGATGCCTGCCTCGATTACGCCCTGCGCGCCCATGTGGCGCTTGGCTGCCGTGGCGTGAGCCGCACCGATTTCCGCTGGGACGAAAGCCGCGGTCTCGCGGGCCTCATCTTGCTGGAAACCAACACCCAACCGGGCATGACGCCCACATCGCTCAGCCCCGAACAGGCGGGCGCCTGCGGCATCAGCTTCGGCCAATTGTGCCGCTGGATGGTGGAGGATGCATCATGCAATCGGTAAACCGCGCTGATCCCGCGCCCTCGCGCCTGAATTATCGCCTCCAACGCCTGATGCTGACGCCCGTTTTCCGCCGCGCGCTCCGCGTCGGCCTTCCGGTGTTCCTCGTTACCGCGATTGGTGGAGCCTTCCTCGCTAGCCCTGATCGCCGTGATGCGCTCTCCGAGCAATTCGCCGATATTCGCCAGCAAATCGAAACCCGCCCCGAATTCATGGTGGGCGCGATGGCCATCGACGGCGCGTCGCCAGACGTGGCCGATGATATTCGCGAAATCCTCGCGCTGGACTTGCCGCTCTCGTCTTTCCACATGGACCTCGCAGCGATGCTGGCAACGGTCTCTGAACTTTCCGCTGTGAAAGACGCCAGCATGCGCGTGCGTTCCGGCGGCATCCTGCAAGTCGACGTGATCGAACGCACGCCGGTCGTGCTCTGGCGCACCCGTGAGGGGCTCGAACTCCTTGATGACGAAGGCGTTTCCGTGCGCGAAGCGGCCTTCCGTGAAGACTACGCCAACCTTCCCCTGATCGCGGGCGAGGGGGCAGACAAGGCCGTGCCGCAAGCGCTCCTACTTCTGCGCGCCGCAGGCCCGCTCACGCCGCGCCTGCGTGGCCTCGTGCGGGTGGGCGAGCGCCGCTGGGACGTGGTTCTGGATCGCGGCCAACGCATTCTTTTGCCGGAAGATCAACCGGTTCAGGCGCTTGAACGCGCCATTGCTATGGATCAGGCGCAAGACCTGATGGGCCGCGATATCGCGGTCGTGGATTTCCGTCTCCCTCAACGCCCTACTGTGCGCCTCGGTGCACCTGCGGCGGATGAATGGTGGCGGGTGCGGGACATTTTGATGGGGAACGGACGCGGATGATCGAGCTTTATCACTCTCAGCGCGCAATGCGGAACATGCGCCGCGCAGCTTTGCAACGCGGCGTCGTCGCCATTCTGGACGTAGGTTCCTCGAAAATCTCCTGCCTCGTCTTGCGCTTCGATGGTGGCGCGGCGCTTGAAGCCGACGGTATCGGTTCGCTGGCCGGGCAGGTGGGTTTCCGTGTGATCGGGGCCGCCACCACGCGGTCGCGCGGGGTTCGCTTCGGTGAAATCCATGCCATGCAGGAAACTGAACGCGCCATTCGCACTGCGCTGCAGGCCGCGCAAAAGATGGCCAATATCCGCGTCGACCACGTGATCGCCAGCTTCTCCGGTGCCGAGCCGCGCAGCTACGGCTTGGCAGGTTCGGTGGATGTGGAAGGCCATGTTGTGACCGAGCAGGACGTGAGCCGCGTGCTTTCCTCCTGCGATGTGCCGGATTTCGGCGAAGGCCGCGAAGTGCTGCACGCCCAGCCCGTCAATTTCGCCTTGGATCACCGCTCGGGCCTCTCCGATCCGCGTGGTCAGATGGGCCAGGCCCTCTCGACAGACATGCACATGCTCACCGTCGATGCCGCTGCGATCCAGAACCTCGCGCATTGCGTCAAGCGCTGTGACCTCGAACTCGCGGGCATCGCCTCCTCTGCCTATGTTTCCGGCATCGCCTCCCTCGTGGAAGACGAACAGGAACTTGGCGCTGCCTGCATTGACTTCGGCGGCGGCTCAACAAGCCTTTCGGTCTTTATGAAGCGCCATATGATCTACGCCGATGCCGTGCGCATGGGCGGCGAACATGTCACTTCCGACATCTCCATGGGCCTTTCGGTGCCCACCACCACTGCCGAGCGGATCAAGACCTTCTACGGCGGCGTCTATGCCACCGGAATGGATGACCGCGAGATGATCGAGATCGGTGGCGACACTGGCGATTGGGAACATGACCGCCGCACCGTGAGCCGCGCCGAACTCATCGGCATCATGCGCCCGCGCGTCGAAGAAATTCTCGAAGAAGTGCGCGCGCGTCTTGATGCGGCGGGCTTTGAACACCTTCCCTCGCAGCAGATCGTGCTGACGGGGGGCGGCAGCCAGATCCCCGGTCTCGACGGACTGGCAAGCAAGATCCTCGGCCACCAAGTGCGCCTTGGCCGTCCGCTCCGCGTCAACGGCCTGCCGCAAGCGGCCACTGGCCCCGGTTTTGCCTCCGCCGTCGGTCTTTGCCTCTTTGCGGCGAACCCGCAGGACGAATGGTGGGACTTCGAAATCCCTGTCGAACGCTATCCCGCCCGTTCGCTCAAAAGGGCCATGAAGTGGTTTAAGGATAACTGGTAACCGCTATATCTGGCGAAACTGGCGAAATCCCGCGCGTTCCCCTTATTTTTCTGCCATATTTTGTGGTCGTCACGCGTTTTTTGCGTGACGTAGTACCCTTCTATGGGTAACAATACCGCTTAATAGGCAAAAAATTCCGCAGCAGCGGATCAAAACTCAGGCGGACAGAGCGATGGCCCTTAATCTTTCCATGCCCGGTCAAACGGAGCTCAAGCCCCGTATCATCGTTTTCGGTGTAGGCGGTGCAGGCGGTAACGCCGTAAACAACATGATCCAGCAAGAGCTGTCTGGTTGCGATTTCGTCGTCGCCAACACCGACGCTCAGGCGCTCGCGCAAAGCAGTGCCGATAGCCGGATCCAGCTCGGCGTGAAAGTCACCGAAGGCCTCGGCGCAGGTGCTAAGGCGTCGGTCGGTGCTGCCGCGGCAGAGGAAAGCATTGAGCAGATCGTCGATCATCTGGCGGGCGCGCACATGTGCTTCATTACCGCAGGCATGGGCGGCGGAACGGGCACGGGCGCAGCTCCGATCATCGCGCAAGCCGCACGTGAGCTTGGCGTGCTGACTGTCGGTGTGGTGACGAAGCCTTTCCAGTTCGAAGGTGCAAAGCGCATGCGTCAGGCTGAGGAGGGTGTCGACGCGCTCCAGAAGGTCGTCGATACGCTGATCATTATCCCGAACCAGAACCTCTTCCGTCTCGCCAATGAGAAAACCACCTTCACCGAAGCCTTCGCCATGGCGGATGACGTGCTTTATCAAGGTGTTAAGGGTGTGACGGACCTGATGGTCCGCCCCGGCATGATCAACCTCGACTTCGCGGATGTCCGCTCCGTGATGGACGAGATGGGCAAAGCCATGATGGGCACTGGCGAAGCAACCGGCGAGGATCGCGCGATCCAGGCGGCAGAAAAAGCCATCGCCAACCCGCTTCTCGACGAAATCTCGCTCAAGGGCGCGAAGGGTGTTCTCATCAACATCACTGGCGGCCATGATCTTACCCTCTTCGAACTCGACGAAGCGGCGAACCGCATCCGCGAAGAGGTCGATCCCGACGCGAACATCATCGTTGGTTCCACGCTTGACGACTCGATGCAGGGCGCAATGCGCGTCTCCGTCGTGGCAACGGGCATCGACGCCGCTGAAGTGAAGCAGGAGCTTCCCGTTCCGCGCCGTCCGATGGCAAAGCCGCTGACCCAGACCGTTTCGGCAGAAACGCCAAAGGCCGAGCCGATTGCCGCTCCGGTGCAGGCCGCGACGCTTTCGGTCACCTCTGTTTCGGCAGCGCCTGCTCCGGCTCCGGCACCCGCGAAAGAACCGTCGCTCTTTGACGACCAGTTCGACGCGCACCGCGCCGCAGCGGAAGAGCAAGCCGAGGATATCTTCGAAGACGAGTATGAGGATGAAGCCGCAGACATGCTGCCGCCGCCGGCCTACCAGCCCGCACCGCAGCCGATGCAGCACCGCCCGGAGGAGTTCACCGCTCCGCAACGCCCCGTTGCCGGAACGCCCTCGCCGGAAGCACTTCAGCGCCTGCAGGCCGCTGTCCAGCGCACTGCGCCTGCGGCTCAGCCCGTGGCCCAGCAGCGCCCTGCGCCGCAACCTGAACCCGAGCGCAGCTCGCGTTTTGGCATCAATTCGCTGATCAACCGGATGACCGGCAATGCCGCCGAGCCTGCACCGCAAGCGCAGCGCCAGCAGCCCGCCGTTCGCGCACAAGCGGCCCAGCCGCAAATGGCGCCGAAGCCGCGGACCGAGCCGACAAACGAACAGGAACGGATCGAGATTCCGGCCTTCCTGCGCCGTCAAGCCAACTGATCCGGCTCACATTTTTTCAGGAAAAGGCCGCCCAATAGGCGGCCTTTTTCGTTTTTTATCACGAGAATACCAAACCATTGGCAGTAGAATGCCGACCGTTTCAGTGCATGTAACATTGCGTTGCAAAGAGTGAGTTGAGCCTTCCTGAGCGAACCCTTACCTCTGTCGCAACTTTGCCCTAGGGCAGCACTGCGTGAGGATTCCTTGCAGACCACCGTTCAGAACGCGATCACCTTCTCCGGCGTCGGCCTCCATAGCGGAGCGCCGGTGACGATGGTTATCCGTCCGGCCTCTTCTGGTTTCGGCATCCAATTCTCGCGCGTTGACTTGCACCCAACCGATGCCCGTGTTCCCGCGATCTGGAACGCGGTCAACCAGTCGCCGCTCTGCACCCGTATCGAGAATCCTGAAGGTGTTTCGGTCTCGACCATCGAACACGTGATGGCGGCGCTTGTGGGCTGTGGCGTGCATAACGCGCTGATCGAATTGGACGGCCCTGAAGCGCCGATCCTTGATGGCTCTTCCATCGAATACGTTCGTGCCTTGCTCGCAGCGGGTCTGCGCTCGCTCGACGCCCCTGTGGTGGCGATCGAAATCCTGAAGCCTGTCGAGGCGCGCCGTGGCGAGGCCTTTGCCCGCCTCGTGCCGGGCGAGGGGCTGCAAATCGATTTTCGCATCGATTTCGAAGACAAAGCCATCGGCACACAGTTCAAGCGCATGAACATGTCGAACGGCAGTTTCGTGCGCGAGTTGTCCGATAGCCGCACCTTCTGCCGCAAATCTGACGTGGATGCGATGCGCGCCCAAGGGCTGGCACTGGGCGGCACGATGGAAAACGCCGTTGTCGTTGATGGTGACGCCGTTCTCTCGCCAGGCGGGCTGCGCTACAGTGACGAGGCCGTGCGCCATAAGATGCTGGATGCATTGGGGGATCTTGCTTTGGCAGGCGCTCCGATCATCGGCCACTACATTGGTCATCGCGCGGGCCACGCCCTCACGAATGACCTGCTTCGCGCTCTTTTCGCGGACCCGACCAGCTACCGCCTGATCGAATGCACCGAGGCGCAAGCGGCGCTTTTGCCGGGGGCCGGTGTGCATCTGGGCGAATTGCCGCGCGTTGCTTAACCTTTTGCGATAACTCAACCGCGACAATTTGTGCCAAAGGCGTTTTGCCTCGCATTTTTCTGTGCTAGACCGCTCTACAATTGGGTCGTATCGCATGGCGAGCGAAGCTTAGAAACTAGGGTGGGAACAGGCATGGCGGGCAAAGGATCCACGGCGCGGCTGGTCGCAGGCGGTCTGGTGATGCTTCTGCTTCTGGGATGCGGAAACAGTAGCGATCCGCGTCAGGCTGGCGTTCCGATGGAAACCTACACCGCCGAGCAGATTTTCGGGCGGGGCGAGTTCGAACTGGATCGCGGCAAAGCCGAGGATGCGGCCTTCTATTTCAGCGAAATCGAACGGCTTTACCCGTATTCCGATTGGACCAAGCGCGCCCTCATCATGCAGGCCTTCGCCTTCCATCAGGCCAAGGATTACCCGAACAGCCGCGCGGCTGCGCAACGCTTCATCGACTTCTATCCGCTGGATGATGATGCGGCCTATGCCCAGTATTTGCTGGCGCTCAGCTACTATGATCAGATCGACGAAGTGGGCCGCGATCAGGGCCTGACCTTCCAGGCTCTGCAAGCCCTCCGCACAGTGATCGAACGTTATCCGGACAGCGAATATTCGCGGTCCGCCGTATTGAAATTCGATCTCGCCTTCGATCACCTCGCGTCGAAGGAAATGGAAATCGGCCGCTATTACTTGAAGAAAAAGCACTACAGCGCCGCGATCAATCGCTTCCGCGCTGTGGTCGAGGATTTCCAGACCACGAGCCACACAGCCGAGGCGCTGCACCGTTTGGTGGAAGCCTACCTTTCGTTGGGCCTGACCGATGAGGCGCAGACGGCAGGGGCGATTCTGGGGCATAACTTCCGTTCGTCCGATTGGTACGAGGACAGCTACAAGCTCCTGACGGGGCGTGGGCTGGAACTTGAGGCTGCGGGTGACGGCTGGCTGCGCCAAATCTACCGCCAGACCATCAAGGGCCAATGGCTCTAAGGGTCAAGCCGGTGCTTGGGGCCGAAAGGTAACGGATATGCTGCGCGCGCTCGAAATCCGCGACATGCTGTTGATCGACAAGCTTGATCTGGAGTTCCAACCGGGGCTGAACGTGCTCACGGGGGAAACTGGGGCGGGCAAGTCGATCCTTCTGGACAGTTTGGGTTTTGTGCTGGGCTGGCGTGGCCGTGCCGAACTGGTGCGTCAAGGGGCGGAGCAGGGCGAAGTGGTGGCCGTGTTCGAATTGCCCGCAGGCCATCCCGCTTACGGCATTCTCGCGGACGCCGGGATGCCTGTGGAAGACGACCTGATCCTGCGCCGCGTGAATTCCAAGGATGGCCGCAAGACCGCTTGGATCAATGACCGCCGCGCTTCGGGCGAGGTTTTGCGGGCCGTTTCGGAAACGCTTGTGGAACTGCACGGCCAGCATGATGACCGGGGCTTCCTCGATCCCAAGGGTCACCGCGCCATTCTGGACAGTTACGCAGGCCATACGCCGCTCCTGGAGGCTGTTTCTGAGGCATGGAGCGCGCGGCAGGCCGCCAAGCGGGCGCTGACGCAAGAGGAAGCGGCGCTGGCCAAGGCGCAGGCAGAGGAGGATTTTCTCCGCCATGCCGTTGCCGAACTCGACAAACTGTCGCCGGAGCCGGGTGAAGAGGCCGAACTGGATGGCATGCGCCGCCGGATGCAGGCGGGCGTGAAAATCCGCGAAGACGTCGCGCGGGCCTTCGCTTTGCTTGGGCCGGAGGCGGCCGAGGGCGCATTGGGGGATGCGAACCGCTGGCTTGAAGGTGTGGCAGATCAGGCCGATGGCGCGCTCGATGCGCCGATCGAAGCCCTTGCACGGGCCTTCGACGCGCTATCGGAGGCGCAGGCAGGCGTTGAGGCCGCTCTGGAGGGGATGGAGTTCGATCCACGGGATCTGGAGCAAGCCGAGGAACGCTTGTTCGCTATCCGAGGCTTGGCGCGCAAGCATGGCGTTGTGCCGGATGACCTTGCGGGGTTCGCCGATACGCTCAGAACACGGCTCTCGGCATTGGATGCAGGGGTGGGGAACATAGCGGCGCTGAAGAAGCGTGTGGCAGAAGCCGATTTGGCCTATGATGCAGCAGCGCGAGCGCTGACGACTTCGCGGAAAGAGGCCTCGGCACGCCTTGATGCGGCGGTGGCTTCGGAACTGGCGCCTCTGAAAATGGAACGTGCGCAATTCAGCACTGTGGTCAGCGCAGAAGCGGCTTCGAGCGAGGGTGTGGATGCGGTGGAATTCACTGTAGCCACCAACCCCGGCGCGCCTCCGGGGCCGTTGGGCAAGATCGCATCGGGCGGGGAATTGAGCCGCTTCATGCTCGCGTTGAAAGTATGCCTCAGCGAAAATCGCAATGCAGTGCGCACGATGATCTTTGACGAGATCGATCGTGGTGTGGGTGGCGCGACGGCGGATGCCGTGGGGCGGCGCTTGGCGGCTTTGGCGGATAGTGGGCAGGTGCTTGTGGTGACGCATAGCCCGCAGGTGGCGGCCCTCGGGGCGCATCACTGGCGGGTGGAGAAGCGTGTGGAGGGCGAGATGACACTCTCGACCGTAACCCCCCTATCTGACGAAGCACGCGTGGACGAGATTGCGCGCATGGTGGCGGGTGACCGGATCACAGAAGAAGCACGCGGCGCGGCGCGGGCCTTGCTGGCGGCTTCTCTTTAATCCAACACTTGGACTAAGCCCCGAATTGTCCTAGAGAAACCAAGGGGACAACACGCCTGAGCGGCGGAGACGGGGAGGCTAACGCGATGCCAGAGCGCATCCGTGACAACCTGAAAGCGGGCGCATCTGCAGCATGGGCTTGGGTGCTGCACGTCTTGCGGACGATCCGCCGGAAAGGGCCGACGCAGGTCCAGTTCTGGTTGATCGCGCTTCTCATCGGTATTGCTGCTGGCATGGCGGCGCTTCTGTTCCGGAAGGGCATTCATGCGCTGGAAATGCTGGTCTATGGCGCGCGAGATCCGCTACGGCTGCATTCTTTCGCGGAAACTTTGCCGTGGTATTGGCTGGTTGCCATTCCGGCGTTTGGCGGGCTCTTGGTGGGGGTGATCCTGCACCGGTTCACACCGGACGGGCGCGCGCGTGCCGTTGCGGATGTGATCGAAGGGGCGGCGACGAATAACGGGCGTGTGGAGGTGAAGGCGGGTATAGCATCCAGCCTTGCCTCTCTCATTACACTCGGCACAGGCGGATCGAGCGGGCGGGAAGGGCCGGTGGTGCACCTTGCATCGATCATTTCCTCTTGGGTCAGTGACCGTATCCATGCCGACGGAATCACGGGCCGTGACTTGCTGGGATGTGCCGTGGCAGCGGCGGTTTCGGCGAGTTTCAACGCGCCGATTGCGGGAGCACTCTTTGCGCTGGAAGTGGTTTTGCGGCACTTCGCCGTGCATGCATTCGCGCCCATCGTCATCGCGGCG
The DNA here is from genome assembly GCA_009922885.1 of Paracoccaceae bacterium. Classification (GTDB taxonomy): domain Bacteria; phylum Pseudomonadota; class Alphaproteobacteria; order Rhodobacterales; family Rhodobacteraceae; genus UBA9554. The sequence continues at coordinate 2,527 of RFUP01000015.1, read as the reverse complement.
GTGGCGGGCACGGTGATCAACCGCTTGGCCTTCGGGGATGTGACGGAATTCGTTCTGACGTCGACGACTGCGCTTCGGTTCTACGTTGAGCTTCCGGCCTTTCTGGCGCTCGGGTTGACCTGCGGCTTGGTTGCTACTGCCTTGATGAAAGGGATCTTTTTTGCGGAAGACGTGGGGAACTGGTTGCAGACCAAAACGGGGTTGCCACGGTGGTTGCGCCCCGGGTTTGCGGGGCTTCTCTTGGGCGGGTTGGCGGTGTTCTTTCCGCACATCATCGGTGTGGGCTACGAGACCACCTCTGCGGCGCTGACGGGGCGGCTAATATGGCATGAGGCGATTGTTTTTGCCGTACTGAAAGCGGTTGCTGTGGCGATAACTTTCGGGGGGCGCATGGGGGGCGGGATTTTTTCGCCATCGCTGATGATGGGGGCGCTGACGGGGCTGGCCTTCGGCTTTATCGCGACGGGGATTTTCCCCAATATGTCAGGTTCTTACACGCTTTACGCCTTGGCCGGGATGGGGGCTGTTGCGGCGGCTGTTCTGGGCGCGCCGATCTCGACGACGTTGATCGTTTTCGAGATGACGGGCGACTGGCAAACGGGCCTTGCGGTAATGGTGGCCGTTTCGCTTTCAACGGCTTTGGCGTCGCGGCTCGTGGACCGCTCGTTTTTCCTCACGCAGTTGGAACGGCGCGGGGTGCATGTGGCGGCGGGGCCGCAGGCCTATCTTTTGGCGATGTTCCGCGCGGGCACAATCCTGCGAAAGTCTGGGGATCCGGGGGCCGCGCCAGAAGAACGGTTGGCGGAAATGGTCGAGGACGGGATTACAGTGGACTTCAATGCCACGCTGGAAGAGGCGATGCCGATGTTCGAGCGGGCCGGAACGCCGTTCCTGCCCGTCACCGGATTGGTGGAGGGCGAACGCGTGATCCTGGGCGCGCTCTTCCACGTGGACGCGTTGAAGACCTACAACAAGGCTCTGGCGGCGACGGCGGCGGAAGAACACAGCTAGCACTATCTTTGCCGAACAGTTCTTAACAAACCTTTGAGCTAGCGTTCTCAGCCACTCTAAGGCTCAGACGCGTTCGATCGTGACCTTGTCAGTCGCGTAGAAGGCGATGTGGCCTTTGATGCGTTCCATGCCGGCTTTCGGATCTTCGTAGGACCAAGCCGCGTTTTCGAGCGTGGTGCTTTTGGTGACGATGGAGAAGTAGCTGGCTTCGCCTTTATGCGCGCAGGTGGTTTTGTGCGCGGTTTCGTCGAGGAAGATAGTGGCGATGTCTTCGCGGGGGAAATAAATGACGAAGGGCCTGTCGCCTTCAGTGAGTTCGAGCGCGTTTGCGCTTTCGCCAAGCACGGCACCGCCTGCGCGGACAACCCAGGTGCCTTCGGCTTTGCGGATGCGAATATGGTCAGACATGATGTTTCCCTGTTTTGTCGCGGCGTGATGCCATGCGATTATGACATTCCCGCGTCAGAGTGCGCGGGTCGATTGCTCTAGCCATACACGCGCGGCGTCACTGAGACGAGGGCCGATTCTGTCGCGGCAGAGTCGGTGATATTGGTTAATCCAAAGTTTCTCGTCCGGTGAGAGCATTTCGGGACGGATCAGGCGGAGGTCGATCGGCACCCAGGTGAGGGTTTCAAAAGCGTATTGAGCGCGATTATCGGCCCCTTCGAGCTTGGGGGCGTCTTCGACGACGATCAGATTTTCGAGACGGATGCCAAAGGCCCCTTCGCGGTAATAGCCCGGTTCGTTGGAGAGGATCATGCCCGGTTGCAGCGGGATTTCCGAAACGCGGCTGATGCGCTGCGGGCCTTCGTGGACGCAGAGATAGACGCCGACGCCATGGCCTGTGCCGTGGTCGAAATCCTGCCCTGCGACCCAGAGCGGGAAGCGGGCGATGGCATCGATATCGCGGCCTGCGAGGCCTTTGGGGAAGCGCAGGCGGGAGATGCCGATCATGCCTTGCAGCACGCGGGTGAATTGGGTGAGCGCCTCATCTGAAGGCTGACCGACAGGCAGGGTGCGGGTGATATCGGTGGTGCCGTCGATATACTGGCCGCCCGAGTCGACGACGATCAGATGCCCGTCTTCCAGCCGTTTGTTGGTGGTCTCGGTGACGCGGTAATGCATGATCGCGCCATGTTCGCCGGTACCCGCGATGGTGTCGAAGGAGATATCGAGCAGTGCGTTGGTGGCGCGGCGATAGCCTTCGAGGGCGGTGACGACGTCGATTTCTGTCAGGCTTCCAACGGGTTGGGCATCGAACCACGTGAGGAATTCGCACATGGCGGCACCGTCACGGAGGTGAGCTTCGCGGGTGGCGGCGATTTCGGCGGGGTTCTTGGCAGCTTTAGGGAGAAGGCAGGGATCCTGACCTGCGACCCAAGCAATGCCCGCCTCTTCCAGCTCTTGCACCACGAGTATGGGGGCGCTGCCACGATCCACGCGTTCTCCGTGCAGCGGTTCAATATCAGCGCAGCGGCATGGGCCAAGCTCTTGTCATCGGTCGTGAACAAGAAGT
>RFUP01000140.1 GCA_009922885.1 Paracoccaceae bacterium | reverse complement strand
AGGCCGATGCAGAAGAAGTTCGGCACCGACGCCAAGCACGCTCCGACACGCTCCGGTGCGTCGATAACGGGCAGGCTCGACAGGTCAATCGCCCGGATCGCATCGAGTGCCGAAAGGGAAACCGAAGCCCCCGCGAAATCCGGAACGCGGCCGGAAAGGTCGCGGATCTTGCCCTCTGCATCCAAAATGGCAGGCTTCTCGCGCCCCTCGGGGCCAACACGCAGTAGTTTCATCGACGGTCCTCGCTCTTTTCGTCAATATCAATGATTTCAGGCGGTTAAGGCCTTGTTTGCGTCCTGCTCCTCGGCAGGGCGCGCGGTTTCTGGCTGGCCTGCGAAGGCCTCCGAAATGCTGTCGAGCAAATGCCCGAGATGTGAGTGGATGGCCATGGCAACCTGCCCCGCGTCCCGACTTTGGAGCCCGCTCACAATTTCACCATGCTGACGCACCACGCGTTCGCGATTGCGACGCGTCCGCGCCGAGAGGAAGCGCGCGCGCCACATCCGGCGAAGATAGGCGGCATGGGTTTCTGCCAGCGCTTCGTTATGCGAGGCCCGCGCAATCGCCATGTGGAATTCCATATCCACTTCGAAGCGCTCGATATGATCATAGACATCATAGTTGTCGCGCATCCGCTCGTGGAGTTTCCAGATCTCGGCGATCTCGGCTTCGGTCGCATGCTGGACCGCAAGCTCTCCGGAAAGCTCTTCCAAAGCCACGATCACGGTGATGCAATCGGTCACTTCCTTGAGCGTGGGGCTGGCAACGACAGGGCTTCGCGCAGGGCGCAATTCCACCAGCCCCTCTTTCGCAAGAATACGAATCGCCTCGCGCATCGGCGTGCGACTCACTCCCAACTCGGCAGCATTATCGCGCTCTTTGATCGGGGCACCTGGCTTAAGGTTTCCAAGCAGAATCTCTCGCCGCAACTGGTGGGCAATCTGCTCGGGCAGCGTGTTTTCTCCCATACGCCGAAATCCTCTTTCCAATGGCCTGGCAGCTTCAACAAGCGTTTTACTCGCAAATTCAGGGCCTTCGCCAGATCCTTTACCTGAGGGGATTTGGTATACCAAAATTTGTTGATTGTCGAGGCGGAGTTCGGTAGCGTCTTGGCAGATGGTATACCATCCGGCGCCGGAGGAGGTGCCGCAGAGAATAGGCCACGAGCCACCCAAGGGAGGAATACGCATGTCCATGAAATCAATTCTCACGTCCGCAGCTGTTGCGGCCGTGGTGGCCGTTCCGGCCATCGCGGAGACGACACTCCGCATCCAGACCCACTACGCCCCCGAAACCGTGTCGGGCAAACTCGCAGGTCAGTTCGTCGATGACGTCCAGACCATGTCGGGCGGCGACCTGAAGATCGAGATGTTCTACTCGTCTTCCGTCGTGGCCACCGTGGAAACCTTCGACGCGGCTGCCAACGGCATCCTCGATTGCGACATGACTGGCGGTGCCTACCAGACCGGCAAGAACGCGGGCTTCCAGTTCGTCGGCGACATCATGGGCGGTTATGACACCCCCTACCAGCAGCTTTCGTGGCTCTACCACGGCGGCGGCTACGATGCGGCACAGCAGCTCTACAACGCGCAAGGCATGCAGCTCATCGGCTGGTGGATCTACGGTCAGGAATCCTTCGCGTCCAACAAGCCCCTCACCGGCGTGGCCGACCTGAAGGACTGGAAATTCCGCTCCCCGCCCGGCCTCGAAACCGACATCTTCGCCTCGCTCGGCGCATCCCCCATCGTGATGGACTTCACCGAGATCTTCACCGCGCTTGAAACCAAGATCATCGACGGTGCGGATGCTTCGGGCCTCGCCAACAACAAGGGCATGGGCCTCTACGACATCTCGAAGCACGCCACTTTCCCCGGCTTCCACTCGATGCCGTCTGACCACCTCGCGTGCAACAAAGCCGTCTGGGATGGCCTCTCAGACTCGCAGCGCCGCATCATCGACACCGCGATGCAGAAGCTCTCGCTGCAAACCGCCCTCACCTTCGAGCGCGCAAACGCAGCCGCAGCCGCTGAACTCGAAGCCAATGGCGTGACGCTGCACAACTGGTCGCGTGAAGAGCGCTCCAAGTTCCGTCAGGCCGCACAAGGTCAGTGGGAAGTCTGGGCACAGAAGTCGCCCGAAGCAGCTGCACTTGTGGAAAGCCACCGCACCTACCTCAAGGAACTTGGCCTGATCGCCAAGTAATCGGCTCTGCCTTGATGGCATGAACGGAACGGGGCGGGTCCGAAGGGTCCGCCCCGACCTTTCCCCGGCACAATTGCCGGGAAACTCGGGGGGAAAGACCATGACAAGCGAGAGCGTTTGGCTCGGAGGGTTTCGCCGCCCTGTGAAAATGGCGATGATCGCATCTATCGGGCTCGCGCTGACCATTGCGGCTTTAATGGCCCTTGGAAAGCTCACAGGGCTTGGCTCCTCGGGCATGTACGAAATGGTTCGTCCGTCCGGCCGCCCGATTGTCGTCGCGATGCTCCTTGCACTCGCCGCCTCGGTCATCCTCTCCGCGATCTACCTCTCCGATACGCGCGGCCAGATCGAACCCGCAAGCACTGGGCCGATGGATGTTGTTTCGCTAATCCTCTCGCGTATCGCCATGATCGGCACCATCGGCATCGTCTGCGCGATGTTCTACGAGGTTGTCGCCCGCTACGTTTTCGAAAAGCCCACGCTCTGGGCCAATGAGCTGTCGCTCTGGATGGCTGGTTTCGTGCTCCTCTTCGCGGGCCAATACGCGATGCAACAGCGCAGCCACATCCGCATCTATGTCATCTACGATCTAATGCCCCGCTGGATGCAAAAACTCTCGGACTGCCTTTCCGTCGCGATGATCTGGCTCTTCGCCGGAGCGACCGTCTGGGGCGGCTACAACGAGGCGATCCAGAAATTCCAGCGCATGGAAACCTTCGGCACCGCGTGGGATCCACCCCTGCCCGCCACAATGAAAATCGGCATTCTAATCGTCGTCTGCCTCGTGGCGCTGCAAGCCCTGTCGAACCTGATTGCCGACTGGAACAAGGCCCCCGAAGCCCACAACCCCGCCGACGAGATCGACGAGGCCGAAATCGAAAAACTCAAGAAGACCCTGGGAGCCGAATGACATGGATATCGGAACCATCAGCCTCATCCTCCTGTTCGGCATGTTCGCCCTTCTGGCGATTGGCATGCCCCTCGGCTTCGCCTCGGCCTTCCTCGCCGTCTCGACCCTGATGATGAAATTCGGCCCCGACCTTCTCTTCCGCGACTTCGGTCGCGGGCCGCTCTCGGTCATGGGCCAATCCGTTTACCGACAGATGACCAACTACGTCCTCATCTCGGTGCCGCTCTTCATCTTCATGGCGGCACTCCTCGAACGAAGCGGCATCGCGCGCGACATGTATGCCTCGCTCAACGTCTGGCTCTCGCGCACCCGTGGCGGCATCGCCATCGTCACTTCGATCATGGCCGTCATCATGGCGGCAATGTCGGGCATTATCGGCGGTGAAGTCGTGCTTCTGGGCCTTATCGCGCTGCCACAAATGCTGCGCTTGGGCTACAACCAAAACCTCGCCATCGGCACCATCTGCGCTTCCGGTTCTCTGGGCACCATGATCCCGCCCTCGATCGTGCTGATCTTCTACGGCCTTGTCACCGAAACCTCGATCAAGGCGCTTTTCACCGCGTCTTTCCTGCCCGGTTTCATGCTGGCCTCGTTCTTCATCATCTACATCATCGTCCGCACCCGCCTCGATCCCGCTCAGGCCCCGCTGCCGCCCGCAGATCCGAACGACCCTCCGGGCCGCGAGAAAGCGCTTCTCTTCCTCGGCTTCCTCGCCCGCTTCGGGCTCTGGGCCACGGGTGTGCTTTTCCTCCGCGCAATGTTCTTCACTTTCACAGGCGCGAACACAGTAGTGGAAAACGTGGATCCAATCCCCTTGGGCATGGTCACGGATATCCCCTATATCCTCGGTGTTTTCGCGATCTGTGCGGCCCTCGTCTTCGGCATCATTGGCCGTGAACGCACTGCAAAGGGCTGGGATATGGGCAAGGGCCTCGTCGCGCCGATCATCGTGATCGGTGTCGTCCTCGGCTCGATCTATGGCGGCATCACCGGCATCACAGAAGCCGCAGGCATGGGGGCCATTGCGGTCTTCGTGATCGGCCTCGTGCGCCGGGAAATGACCTTCGAAATCGTTTCCGACGCTGTCATGCGCACCGTCAAATCCACGGGCACCATCATCTGGGTCACTATCGGCGCCGCCGCACTTGCTGCCGCCTACACCCTCGCAGGAGGGCCAACCTATGTGGCCAACATGATCGTCGGCGCAGACCTTCCCACCATGGGGATCATCCTCGTGATGATGTTCATCTTCCTCATCATGGGGATGTTCATGGACTGGGTCGGCATCGTGCTTCTCATCATGCCGGTGTTCCTGCCGATCGTGCTGAAACTCCCGGTGGAAGAAATCGGCCTCTTCGGCGGGCTTGAGAAGAAACACGTCGCGATCTGGTTCGGGGTGGTCTTCTGCATGAACATGCAGGTGTCGTTCCTCTCGCCGCCCTTCGGTCCGGCCGCCTTCTACCTAAAGTCCGTCGCGCCCGCACATATCTCGCTGACCGACATCTTCCGTGGCTTCCTGCCCTTCATCATGCTGCAACTTTTGGCCCTGTCGGTTCTCCTGATCTGGCCGAATATCGTCACCCTCTTCCTCTGATCTCCCCAACTCCCGGCCAGGTCCGCTTGGCCGGGTTTTCTTATGAGAAAACCATGTCGAACCTGCCGTCCACTGTCCGCCTTGATCCCGCCGACAACGTCGTCACCGCCCGCCGCCAACTTGCCCCCGGCGAGGAAGGGGCCACCCAGATCATCCCGCGCGGTCACAAGATGGCCACGGAAGCGATCCCGAAGGGCGGCGTTGTGCGGAAGTACAATCAGGTGATCGGCTATGCCGCCGAGGACATCCCCGAAGGCGCGCATATCCATACGCATAACCTCGAATTCCGCAACGTGGATGCCACCTACGAATTCGCCACCAATCTCCGCCCTGCAACGCCTGCCGCGAAGCCCGACACCTTCATGGGCTATCGCCGCGCCACAGGCCGCGTGGGCACCCGCAATTACATCGCCATCCTCACCTCGGTGAACTGCTCCGCCACCGCCGCGCGCCTCATCGCGCAGGCCTTCACCCCCGAGAAACTCGCCGCCTACCCGAATGTCGACGGCGTCGTCGCCTTCGTGCACGGCACAGGCTGCGCCATGGGCGGCGACGGCACGGGCTTCGAGCTTTTGCAACGCACCCTCTGGGGCTACGCCCGCAACCCCAACGTCGGCGGCGTGCTGATGGCGGGCCTCGGCTGCGAGATGATGCAGATCGACTGGCTCATCGAAGCCTATGGCCTCACCCCCGGCCCTCTTTTCGCCACCATGAACATCCAAGACGTCGGCGGCCTCCGCAAAACCGTCGAACTCGGCGTGAAGAAGGTCGAGGCGATGCTCCCTATCGTCAACGCGGCACAGCGCACCGAATGCCCCGCTTCGGAACTCATGGTCGCGCTCCAATGCGGCGGCTCTGACGCATGGTCCGGCATCACCGCCAACCCCGCGCTTGGCTACGCCTGCGACCTGCTCGTGGCTCAAGGCGGCACAGGCGTGTTGGCCGAAACCCCCGAGATCTATGGTGCCGAGCACCTCCTCACCGCCCGCGCGGTCACGAAAGACGTAGGCGACAAGCTCATCGGCCTCATCAAATGGTGGGAAAACTACACCTCCCGCAACGGCGGCTCGATGGACAACAACCCCTCCCCCGGCAACAAGAAGGGCGGCCTCACAACCATCCTCGAAAAGTCGCTCGGCGCAGCCGCCAAGGGTGGCACCACCCCGCTCGCAGGCGTCTACAAATACGCCGAACCCGTCACCGCCAAGGGCTTCACCTTCATGGACAGCCCCGGTTACGACCCTGCGTCCGTCACAGGCCAGATCGCCTCGGGCTGCAACCTCGTCGCCTTCACCACAGGGCGCGGCTCCGCCTTCGGCGCAAAACCCTCCCCCTCGATGAAGATCGCCACCAACACCGAAATGTTCACCCGCATGGAAGAGGACATGGACGTGAACGCAGGCCGCATCCTCAGCGACGGGGCCAGCGTCGAAGAGGTGGGCCGCGAGATCTACGAAATGTGGCTCCGCATGGCGTCCGGCGAGAAAACCAAGTCCGAAGCGCAGGGCCTTGGCGATTACGAATTCGTGCCGTGGCAAGTCGGGGCGGTGATGTGATCCCCCTCGCCGTCATAGGCGGAGGCCAAATCGGCCTTCGCCATGTCGAAGTCACTCTGGCGTCTCCTCATTTCGAACTTGTCGGCATCGTCGAACC
>RFUP01000139.1 GCA_009922885.1 Paracoccaceae bacterium | reverse complement strand
TGGATGCGCGCGAAATCCTCGGTATCTTCGGCAACCACTTTGAGGATGTAGTCTGCGCTTCCGGCCATCAAATGGCATTCCAACACGTGCGGCACCCGCGACACCGCTTTCTCGAAAGCCTCCAAGACCTCGTCCGCCTGCCCTTGAAGTGTGATCTCCACGAAAACCGTGGTGGGCATTCCGAGTTTGCGCGCATCAAGAAGAGCCACGAAATCCTTGATATAGCCCTCCTCCTCCAAGCGTTGAACGCGACGATGGCAGGCAGAAGCCGACAGATTTACCTCTTCCGCTAGATCGGCATTCGAAATTCGTCCGCGCCGCTGCAGAACCGATAGAATGCGCCGATCCGTGGCATCGAGGTTAAATCGCGCATTATTCTTCACCATTTTTCGATCCTCTTCGAAGATAATTCGATTTTTTATCCCTTTGTCGCGCAACTTTTCAAGCGCTTTGCGTCGATGTTGCGGCAGGTTCTTTGCAATTCAAGGCGAGGAGGAAATGCCATGAAAATCGGTTGCCCTAAGGAAATCAAACCCCAAGAGTTCCGCGTCGGTATGACGCCCAACGCCGCTCTCGAAGCGGTTCAGAACGGCCACACCGTTTACATCCAAACCGGAGCAGGCCTCGGCGCGGGCTTCGATGATGCGGCCTACACCGCAGCTGGCGCGCAGATCCTCGGCACCGCCGAAGAGGTTTTCGCCCAATCCGATATGATCGTGAAAGTGAAAGAACCCCAAGCCGGCGAGCGCAAGATGCTCCGCGAAGGCCAGGTTCTCTTCACCTATCTGCACCTCGCGCCCGATCCCGAACAAACCCATGATCTGATCGCCTCAGGCGCGACCTGCATTGCTTACGAAACCGTTACGGATCGCAATGGCGGCCTGCCCCTCCTTGCCCCGATGTCCGAAGTGGCTGGCCGTTTGGCACCGCAAGTCGGCGCATGGGCACTGCAAAAGGCCAATGGCGGCCGCGGCGTGCTGATGGGCGGCGTTCCCGGCGTTGGTCCGGCCAAAGTCGTGGTAATCGGCGGCGGTGTGGTTGGTACACATGCAGCCAAAATCGCAGCTGGCATGGGCGCGGATGTTACCATCCTCGACCGCTCGATCCCCCGCTTGCGCTATCTGGACGACGTGTTCGGTCGCGAATTCAAAACGGGCTATTCCTCGGCAGGTCTTCTTGAAGAACTTCTGCCGCAAGCAGACATGGTGGTCGGTGCCGTGCTTATCCCCGGTGCCGCCGCGCCGAAACTCGTCACCCGCGCGCAGCTCAAGATGATGAAGCCCGGCGCGGTTCTCGTTGACGTCGCGATTGACCAAGGAGGCTGCTTCGAAACCTCGAAAGCCACCACGCACCAAGACCCGATCTATGAGGTCGATGGCATCATCCACTACTGCGTTGCCAACATGCCCGGTGCCGTCGCCCGCACCTCTACGCTCGCCCTCGGCAATGCGACGATGCCCTTCATGCTGGCTCTCGCCAACAAGGGGTGGAAGCGAGCCTGTGCAGAGGATGTGCACCTGATGAACGGTCTCAACGTGCATGCGGGCAAGCTGACCTACGCAGCCGTGGGCGAAGCCCTTGGCCTGCCCGTCACCGACCCTAAGTCCTTGATCTGATCTTGTGAGCCTCTCTCCCGGCGGTTAGCCTGATCGCCGGGAGATCACGATGCGCGCCTTTCTTGCCTTACCCCTGCCAGATCCGATCTGCGATGCGCTGGAGCGCCTGCAAGAAAGCATTCCCGGCGGAAATCTGATCCCCCCTGAAAACTTCCACCTCACGCTGGCCTTCCTCGGGGATCAGCCCGAACACGCACTTGAGGAACTGCATTTCGCCTTGGAAGCCTTTCGCGCCACGGCCTTCGACGTCCACCTGAAAGGCCTCGACACCTTCGGCACCCCGGACCCGACAAACCTGCACATCGCAGCCGAACCATCTCCGGCCCTTCTCGACCTGCACAAGCGCTTGAAGAGTGCCCTTCACGGCGCAGGCATCGAACTGGAACGCACCCGCTTCCGGCCGCACGTCACCCTCGCGCGCTTCACAAAGGGCCTCACACCCGAAGATGCAATCAAGCTCGGTCGCTTCCTGCAGGCACGCGCCAATACGGTGTTCGACCCGTTCACCGTAACCGAGTTCAAGCTCTATGAGAGCATCCAGACCAAACATGGCTCTGTCTACGAGCCGCTGGCGAGCTATCCCCTAGCGCCCAACTAAAAAGGCAGGGCCGAAAGCCCTGCCTCTCTCCGAAATTTCTATGCCGATTACTTCTTCAGCGCGTCGCGGATTTCCATGAGAATATCCAGCTCACTCGGGCCAGCCGGAGCCGCAGGTGCCGCCTCTTCCTTCTTCGACGCCGCGTCTTTCACCTTGTTCACGGTCTTCACGAGCATGAACACAACGAAGGCAACGATCAGGAAGTTGATGATAGCCATGATGAAGTTGCCGATAGCGAATACGGGCGCGCCAGCTTCTTTACATGCCGCCACGGAAGCGCAATCGCTGTCCGAAAGGTGGTAGAACCAGCCCGCGAAGTCGATACCGCCTGTGAAAATCGCGATGATCGGATTGATCAGGTCGCCCACCAGCGAGGTTACGATTGCTGTGAAGGCCGCGCCGATGATGATACCCACGGCCATGTCCATAACATTACCGCGCGCAATGAAGTCCTTGAATTCGTTAAGCATTACTTGCCCCTTCCCCTGTTTCCGAATTTGAACAAAAATCCGTGTTCGCAATGTAGCTTTGTTTCCAATTTCACAGGGAATATTTCGCGGGGAATGATAAAAAACATTCCCATTAACTGCAAAAAAGCCGCACCTTTCTCTGGGGCGCGGCTTTTTGTTTCGATTTTTGCAACAGTTAGCCGCGCAGCGCGCCGCCCGTTGCTTTCGCAACCTTCTCGACGATCTTCGCCGCAACGGCTTCGATCTCGGCCTCTTTCAAAGTGGCTTCGACGGGTTGCAAGCGCACCGTGATCGCGACCGACTTCTTGCCCTCGCCAAGCGCGCCGCCGATGAATTCGTCGAACACACGCACATCGGAAATCAGCGCTTTATCCGCCCCTTGCGCTGCGTTGACGATGTTGATCGTCTCGACGCGCTCATCCACTACGAAGGCGAAATCCCGCTCCACAGCCTGCAAGGCATGCAGCGTCAGCGCAGGCCGTGCAGCCGTTTTCACCTTGGGTGCGGGAATTTCCTCGGGCCAGATCGTGAAGGCCACCGCAGGCCCCTTCACGTCCATCTCGCGCAGCACTTTCGGGTGCAGCTCGCCAAAGGTCGCAATGATCTTCTTCGGGCCAAGCCCGATCTGGCCATGCCGCCCCGGATGCCACCAGCCCTGCCCGTTCCGCAGGATCATCGCCTTCGCAGGCGCACCGAGTGCCGAAAGGATCGCTTCAACGTCGGTTTTCGCATCGAACACGTCCACACCGCGCGACGTGCCATGCACATCCTTCGGCCCCGTGCGCCCGATCAGAACGCCCGTCACCTGCACGGCCTGCTCCCCCGGCTCGCCACCGCTGAACACAGGCCCCACCTCGAAGAGTGCCAGATCCATGAACCCGCGCGCCTGATTGCGCGCCGCAGCCCGCAGAAGGCCCGGCAGCAGGTCAGGGCGCATATGGCTCATATCCGAAGCAATCGGGTTCGCCAGCATCGTCGCTTCTGTGCCACCACCGAAAAGCGCCGCTGCGGGCTGGTCGATGAAGCTATAGGTCACGCATTCATTGTAACCCAAAGCCGCCGCTGTGCGCCGCGCGATGCGCTCGCGCGCTTGGCCTTGTGTCAGAATTGGCTTCGGCACACCGGCCTGCACGCGCGGCAGGGGCTTGCCCACCAGCTTCGTCAGCGAGGCAATCCGCGCCACTTCTTCCACGAGGTCCGCTTCGCCCAACACGTCCGGCCGCCACGACGGCACCCATGCCATATCGCCGTCCATGCGGAATCCTAGCCGCTCAAGCGTCGCGCGCTGTTCGGCTTCGGGAATATCCATGCCCACGAGGCTCTGCACCCGCGTCGGCACCAGCTTATAGGCCCGCGCCACATCAGGCACGGCACCTGCTGTCACCACATCAGAGGCTTCGCCCCCGCAAAGATCGAGGATCATTTGCGCTGCATCTTCAAGCGCTTGCATGTTGTAAGCCGGATCGATGCCCCGCTCGTTGCGATACCGCGCGTCGGTGTTGATCTTCAGCGCACGGCCCGTGGTTGCGATCTGGATACGGTCCCACACAGCCGCCTCAAGGAATACATTCACAGTCTCCTCGGTGCAGCCGGTATGCTCGCCGCCCATGATCCCGCCGATGGACTCAACGCCCGTCGCGTCGGAAATCACCACCTGCCCCGCACCGAAGGTGTATGTCTTCTCATCAAGGCCCAGCATCGTCTCGCCGCCCACGGTGCGATGCACCCGCAGATTGCCCTGCACCTTATCCGCGTCGAACACGTGCAGCGGGCGGTTGCGGTCGAAGGTGAAGAAGTTCGTCACATCCACCAGCGCCGAAATCGGGCGCAGGCCAATGGCCTTGAGGCGGCGTTGCAGCCATTCAGGGCTCGGCCCGTTCTTCACGCCACGGATCAAGCGGCCCGCAAACACTTCGCAACCACTTTCACGCGTGTCTTCGTCAATCGTCACCGTGATCGGGCACGGGAATGCCCCGGCCACCGTTTCAGCCTTCACAGGCTTCAAGGAGCCAAGCCCGCGCGCCGCCAGATCCCGCGCCACACCGCGCACACCCAAAGCATCCGCACGGTTCGGCGTAATCGCAATCTCGATCACCGGATCGATCTTTTCGGGCGTATTCGCCACCAGCCAATCGGTGAACTTCTGGCCCACCTCGCCCGAGGGCAATTCGATGATCCCGTTATGCTCGTCCGACAGCTCCAACTCACGCTCGGACGCCATCATGCCATGGCTTTCCACACCGCGGATCTTGCCCACGCCCAAAGTCGTGTCGATCCCCGGCACATAATCGCCGGGCTTGCACAGCACCACCGTGATCCCCGCCCGCGCATTCGGCGCACCGCACACGATCTGCTTCTCGCCCTCATCGGTCATCACGCGGCAGACGCGCAGGCGATCGGCATCCGGATGCTGCTCGGCATGCAGAACCTTTGCCAGCGTAAACGGCTTCAACCGCGACGCCGGATCGAACACCTCTTCCACCTCAAGCCCGAGGTCCGTGAGGGTTTCCGCGATCTCCTCGACGCTCGCTTGCGTATCGAGATGCTCTTTCAGCCAGGAGAGGGTGAATTTCATGTCTCTGGTCCGTTCCGTAGGGCGAGATTAAATCCGCCATTTATCCGGTTCAGCGGGTTTCCCCGCCGGAAATTAACGCGACAAGCCGCCGTGCAGCGTCGGCACATCAAGCGCGGCGAAGCCGTAATGGCGCAGCCACCGCAGGTCTGAATCGAAGAAGGCGCGCAGGTCGGGGATGCCGTATTTCAGCATGGCGATGCGGTCGATGCCCATGCCGAAAGCAAAGCCCTGATACACTTCGGGGTCGATCCCGCCCGCCGCCAGCACCTTCGGGTGCACCATGCCGGAGCCGAGCACTTCGAGCCAGCCGTCGCCCTCGCCCACTTTCACCGTGCCGCCTTCCCACGAACACTGGATATCCACTTCCGCCGAAGGTTCGGTGAAGGGGAAGTGCGAGGCGCGGAAACGGGTTTTCACCTTGGTGCCGAAATAGGCCGAGAAGAATTCTTCCAGCACCCATTTCAGGTTCGCCATCGACAGATCCTTGTCGATCGCCAAACCCTCGACCTGATGGAACATCGGCGTGTGGGTCTGGTCGTAGTCAGCGCGATACACACCACCGGGGCAAATGATGCGAATGGGCGCGCCCTGCGCTTCCATGGAACGGATCTGCACGGGCGAGGTATGCGTCCGCAGCACGTTCGGCGCACGATTATCGCCCTCAGCGCGATGCATATAGAAGGTGTCCATCTCGGCGCGCGCCGGATGGTGGCCCGGAATATTCAACGCGTCGAAGTTATACCAATCGGTCTCGATGCGCGGGCCCTCGGCCACGGCAAAGCCCATATCGGCGAAAATCGCATTGACTTCCTCAGTCACTTGGCTCACCGGGTGAATGGTGCCCATCCGTCAGCAGCAGCGGCAATCGCAGCGCGGTATTTTTCAGCGAGGGCATCAAGGCTCATCGTGTCTTCCTCGGGATCTCGGGTTGCCGCACCTGCTACCACAGGCACCCCGGAATGCAAGCATTGCGCTCCGGCAAAAGCCGGAGTTTGATGCGGGAAACCGCGCGAAGGCCCTATCACGATGCCCCAATCCTACAAACACACGCCCTCCCGCGATTGGTGGCTCCTCCTTGGCCTCGCCTTGGGCGTCACCGTCACCAATGGTTTTGCCCGCTTCGCCTACGGCCTGATCCT
>RFUP01000138.1 GCA_009922885.1 Paracoccaceae bacterium | reverse complement strand
TATGGATTGCGTATGGATTGCGTATGGCAAGCGTCATGACGTTGGTCAGGCGGCGAAAGGTTAATCCCCTACAGAAGTTTCGAAAAATACCCCGATGGATTGATCGCGGCCATTTGGGGTTGGTTTCGGGTGTTTTTCTAAGGTGGGTCGTACACGAGGCGTTTTTTCAACTGTGAGTGTCAAGAGATGGCCCCTCTGGAAGATTTCAGTGGCGGACCCGACACGAGCCGTAAGGGAGATACGCTATGAATGTTAACTCTGTTTCCGCAAAAAAAGTCCGCCAATTGGTGCGTGGGCGTGACCTGATCTGGCTGCCGCCAACTGCGACCGCCCGCGAGGCTGCGATGCTGATGCGGGAGAAGAATATCGGCGCGATTGCGGTGCTGGAGGACGGCAAACTGGTTGGCCTCTTGTCGGAACGTGACATCGTGCAGCGCTGTGTAGGCGAAGAGGGCTGCGATCCGGCAAAATGCCCGATTTCCAAAATCATGTCGCAGCCGGTGATCACGATCGACCGCAACATGTCGATGGGCGTTGCGGTGGTGATGATGCTTGAAAGCAATATTCGCCACCTGCCGGTTGTGAAGGGGCAGCAAGTGCTGGGGATGATCTCGATCCGGCAACTCGTGGACGAGTTCAAACGCGGATTGGAGCGCAGCATTCTGAAAATCGCTGCCTGAGACAAGATTTGCGGGCTTTGGCGCGAGTTTGCCCGCATGCTATGCTTGCGGGGGCTGGACGGGATTGATACTTCGTCGCGTGACTTCACGCTTGATCGAAGGTGCTTCCGATGCGTCTCTCCCGCTACTTCCTCCCCGTTCTGAAAGAGAACCCCTCCGAGGCGCAAATCGTCTCGCATCGTTTGATGCTCCGCGCGGGGATGATCAAGCAACAGGCGGCAGGGATCTATTCGTGGCTGCCGATGGGCTACCGTGTGCTGAAACGCATCGAGCAGATCGTGCACGAGGAGCAGGTGCGCGCAGGCCATATTCCGATGCTGATGCCGACGCTGCAACCGGCTGATCTGTGGCGCGAGAGCGGGCGCTATGACGATTACGGCGCGGAGATGCTGCGGATCAAGGACCGCCACGAGCGGGACATGCTGTTTGGCCCGACCAACGAAGAGATGATCACGGATGTGTTCCGTTCGCATGTGAACAGCTACAAAGACCTGCCGCATACCCACGAGTTCCTCGTGCTGGCCTCCACGGGTGAATCCGAAGTGTTCTACGATGACCGTGTGACTGCGCTGAAGCTCGGCGACCGCGAGATCGACTATGACAATTGGGATGAGGTGGCGAAGGTCTGCGAAGAGTTCACCACGCTTTATGCCCGCACCGACGAGACCCATGACGAGGGCGTGTTCAACGGCGTGCCGGAAGCCAATCGTAAGGTAGGCCGCGGCATCGAAGTGGGGCAGATTTTCTACTTCGGCACCAAGTATTCGGAATCCATGGGGGCGACTGTTGTCACCAAGGATGGCGGCAAGGTTCCAGTGGAGATGGGCTCGCACGGGATCGGCGTGTCGCGTTTGCTGGGCGCGATCATTGAAGCCAGCCACGACGACAAGGGCATCATTTGGCCGGAAGGCGTGACGCCGTTCAAGGCGGGGATCGTGAACCTCAAGCAGGGCGATGCGGCAGCGGATGCGGCTTGCGAGGGGCTTTACAAGGCGCTGGCCGCGAAGGGCTTGGAATGCCTTTACGACGACCGCGAAGAGCGGGCCGGGGCGAAATTCGCGACGATGGATCTGATCGGCCTGCCGTGGCGGATTACCGTGGGCCCGCGCGGCTTGGCCAATGGCGTGGTGGAACTGACCTCGCGCCGCACGGGCGAGAGCGAAGAGATGAGCCCTGAAGCAGCCGTGGCGCGGATCGAAGAGATCTACGCGGCACATCCGTAATCGGCATTGCGCTGGTGAAGTGTTAGAAGCCCCGGAGTGGTCCGGGGCTTTTTCTTTTGCGCGTTAGAGACCTGCGAGCAGGAAGATCAGTGGCAAGAGTAGCGCAGGGAGCATTTCGGCGAGCCCCCCGAAACCACCATCACTGCCGCCATCGTCTTCCGGCTCTGGCTCTGGTGGGTCTTCGGGTGGATCGACGCGGGGCAGGTCATCCAAAGGGTCTGGATCGGGGTCAACGACGGGATCTGGATCGACCACGGGATCGGGGTGAAGTTCGGCCTGCTCAAGGGCCTCGGCGGCGGCGAGTTTCTCATCAACTGACGCATCATACTCGGGCGCATACAGCACCACTTGTAAAGTTTCCTTGGCGTTGAGCGTGGTTGTGAGGTGGGTGCCGGCGATGGCATCCGCTTCCGGGATGTCTGTGAGGACGGGAGTAGAGGCAGCGTTTCCGGGATCCTGGCCTTCTTCGACGCCAAGGCGCGTAATTTCGGCCGAACCGAAGCTTTCGACCAGTTGACCGAGATCGACATCGACGGTTTCGGGAGTCTCTGCTTCGTTGGTGAAGTAGAACACCGCCTTGCTTTGGCCTATGTAAGCGTGGCTGTCGATGCTATCGGTGACCATTGCGTTACTGTGCGTTTCGCGCGGAGAGAGATCGACGACGTGAAGACCGATCAAGTTCTCCCGCAGCATCGCAAAGGCATGACCCACAGCGGTGATTTGGACTTCCGGATCATCGCCCGGTTCCGTGAGGCGCGCGAGAGTGGTGCGGGTGTTGTGTTGCGCTGTCCAGTAATAGGAAGCAGTGACGCCACGCTCGACAAAGATGCCGACCATGTCGATGAGTTCATGGGCCGTGTTCAGGCCATAATCGGTGAGGCGCTCGAAGGCGCTGGTGTTGGATTTCTGGCTCCATTCCGTAATCCAAGTCTCAAAGTTTTGTTCGAGGAGGCCCCAGGTTTCCTCGATATTGTCGATCGCTTCGTCACGGCTGCCTTCGATGACCGGATAGCGTGAATAGATATGTGCGACGACGCCGTCTACGCCCTGGATGGTGCCGTCGTCTTGAAGGGTTTGGATGATGATTTCATTGGCAATCTTGGCCCAGTTCAGATCACCGGAGCTGTAAATCAGACCGGGAATTTCGGTGAGGCCGTAGTCTTGGAGCACGGCATCGAGAAGGGGCCGGCCCAGCTCGATATCAGCGTATTCGGGGCGCAAGTTGGCTTCGCCGTAATTGGTGCCCATCTGGACCAGAACGCAAACACCCTCGCCGCCCTCGACGTTTGCAAGGGTGTCGTCGATGATGCGGACCATATCGGAGGCAACGCGGGCGTATTCAAGCGAGGTCATGGAGCCTTGGGGGAAGTCCCCGATGCCCCAGTATTCATTCCCGATTTCGAGACCTTCAATTTTCGCAGCTCCGAATTCGCCGCTGACCAGTTTGGTTACGAAGTCACGCAGACCCTCTTCATCAACGGCTGCAAATCGGTGGCCGAACGCGTCGGTTTCCTCCGTCAGATAGGTTCGGGTGGGAATGACGATTGTGGCGGACATATTCTTCTCGGCGGCGAAACCGAGAACATCTGAGATTGGCTCTACAACGATTTCGTTGCCATTGATCGGATCGAAGGCGATGGCGGCGTCCGGGTTGCGGATGTCGAAAAGTGACTCGGAAATGGCACCGCCGGGGTAGCGGAGAGCGCCGAATTTGAGGGCTTCTGCGACTTCATCGAAAGTTCCATCCGGACCGATATTATTGCGATGGAAAAGGATATTCGCACCAATAAGGCGATCGGTTACCTCCGCACCAACTTCTAATTCTGTCGGAAACACAATCGACACGACGCAAACTTTCGTTTATCGCAACCAAAAGGTGCGATGCCAATGGGTAAGAACGTTGAAAAGTTCTAATTGCTGATAACTGGCAATTCGGATGCCAATTCAGCTCTTTGCCCTTAAGGTATGAAGAGGGGCCAATTGGCGCAAGGAATTACGCCCTTAAAATCAATAAAGTATCCGAAAAACACATCAAAAAAATAAAAAGGATATTAAAATATCCAAAAGGATATTTTAATTTACGGCGAGAAAGTGGTGGGATCTGCTGAATAAGGCAATCTGAAGACGAAAAATTGTCGGAATAGTGGCCTCCGCATGTGAGTAAAGTCTCGAACAGGTTTGATCCGAGCGATCGAGTCGACCGGAGCTGTGGGGCGTGGCATCGTAACCGTGGAAAATGCGCTTACGGTGTTGGGGGCTGTAGGCCAGTTTGAAGGGGATGATCTGTGAAACGTGTTCTTGTGCTTGTTATTTCGCTTTTTGGCGCAGGGACTTTTGCGCAATTCCCGGAATTCTCGCAGCAATATTTGCAGCGTTTGGGAGGGGCAGTGCAGGCCTTGGATGAGGTTGTGGGCGATTTCGATGCCTCGGCTGAAACGCTCGGCCTCACGCGGTTTCAAGCCTTGGAGCAGATGCAGGGCACGGCCTTCGTTGCGGCGCGAAAGGCGGATATGGAGCGGGTGTTCCTGCGCCATGCGCGGTTGAGTTCGGATTACGCGGCCATGCGCGAGGCGGGTCCGTTCATGCGCGTTTACCATGCGCGCCGGATGGGCGATCCGGAGCTTTTGCGCGGGACAGCGGGCGATTTCGTACCCGCGCTGCCATTGAGCTTCGCGGGTGCGGTTTTCGCGAGTGTGGGCCTTCTTCTGGGCTGGCTGGCTGCGCGGGTGTTGCTGGGCGTTCTGGGCGGGCTTTTCCGCCGCAAAACACCGCAAGTGGCTTAAACCGTTTCGCTTCAATAAAGAAACGGCAAAACGCTTTAAGCTTTTGATTTGACGTATTTCTTAACCGAAAAAGTCTACAACTTTTTCTCGAAATGCTCTAGGCGCGGGCATCGCTCAGGGCGAGGGGCAGGGCGGCGGCGAAAGCGTCGAGATCAGTGGGCGTGCCGCAGCTCACGCGGATGCAACGGTTTTGCGGTGCCACGAAAGGCATGCGCACAAAGACACCGCGCGCGATGAGCCCGTCGAGCACCTTCTTGGCGAAAGCGCCATCCGCGCCACAATCCACCGCCACGAAATTGGTGGCAGAGGGCAGAGCCGTAAGGCCGTTTTCGGTGGCAATCGCGCCGATGCGGGTGCGGGCTTTCTCGACTTCACGCTTCACATGCACGATCCAGTCGGGATCACCCAGAGAGGCCAGCGCCCCGATTTGCGCGGCGCGGTTCATGCCGAAATGGTTGCGGACCTTCTCGAACGCACGGATCAGATCGGCGGCACCAAGGGCATAGCCCACGCGCGCCCCCGCCATGCCATGGCCCTTGGAGAAGGTGCGCATGCGGATCACGCGCGGATCTTCGATGTCAATCGGCGCGGCGGTGCCTTCGGGGGCCAGTTCGATATAGGCCTCGTCGAGAACAAGGAGCGTGCCTTCGGGCAGGGCATCCATCGCCTTGACGATCTCGGCCCCGGTGTAGCTGCTGCCCATGGGGTTGTCGGGGTTGGCAAGATAGACGAGCTTCGCACCCACTTCGCGCGCCTTCGCGAATAGCGCCATGGGGTCTTCGTGATCGCCTTTGTAGGGCACTTTGTGCAACGTGCCGCCGAAGCCCACCACGTGGTAATTGAAGGTGGGGTAAGCTCCATCCGAAGTGACCACGGCATCGCCTTGCGCCACGAGAAGCCGCACGAGATAGCCCAGTAGCCCGTCGATGCCTTCGCCGACGACGATATTCTCCATCCCCACGACATGATGGGCGGCAAGGGCCGCGCGCAGATCATGGCTTTCGGGATCGCCATACATCCAGATCTCGCGCGCCGCCGCTTCCATCGCCGCAATCGCGCGGGGCGAGGGGCCGAAGACGCTTTCATTCGCACCGATCCGCGCGGCAAAAGCGCGGCCCATGCGGCGCTCCTGCGCCTCGGGGCCGACGAAAGGCACGGTGGCGGGAAGGGTGTTCACGAGCGGGGTGTAGCGAGGCTTTGTCATGCGGGGAGATAAGCCGATCCTTTCCCCTCCGGCAAGAGGGCGCGATGTGCGAAGCTGAGCCCCTGATTGGGGAGATTTGCCATGGCAGAGATCAAACTCACGCGGCGGATGTTTCTTGCGTCGAGCTTGGCGGCAGGGGCCTTGCGTTCGGTGCCGGTGGTGGTGAAAGCGCCGCCGGTGAAGCGCGTGCTCACGCTTGTCTACGACAAGTCGCTGGGCATGATGCGCGCCATCGATCAGGTGGTGCCGTAGCGTTCCCTCTTCCCGAGGCGCCTCCGCTTTGCCACTCTCGGAGCAAAGCGGAGGAGGCCCCGATGACGATCAACCCGGAACGCGTGACCATCACGATTGAAAACCACATTGCTCAGTTGCGCCTGACGCGTGCTGACAAGATGAACGCGGTTGACCCCGATATGGCGGAAGCCGTGGTAGCAGCCGGGCGGCACCTGATGGGGCTCACCGATCTGCGCGCGGTTGTGATCTCGGGCGAGGGGCGGGGGTTCTGTGCGGGGCTCGATGTGGCGTCTTTCGCCAAGTTCGCGGCCACTGATCC
>RFUP01000137.1 GCA_009922885.1 Paracoccaceae bacterium | reverse complement strand
GGGTCGCCCACCACTTCCCCCTCTCCGGGAGTGGTGATCGAAAAACCGGACGCAAAATTTCACAAGAGTTTCCGCTTATTAGCCGCTTTGAGCGGCTTTTTTGCGTTTAGCTGCCAAATCGGCGGAAGGCCGCAAGAAACCTCCTAATTGAAAAGCCGAAGGGCTTTGCCCCTTTGCCGCTTCCGATTATACTGGCCTGCGAAACCGGGAATACGGGCAAGAGCACAATGGCAAGGCAGGCAACGGGGAAAGCAGCGGGCGCAGATGCGCCGAGCTTCAACGTGATGATCGTGGGCCAGCAAGGCCGCTTGGCCTACGAGGCCGTGGTGTTTCTGGCCTCGCTCCGCGACGCCGCACCCAAATTCAAAGGCAAGGTGTTTGTGGCGGTGCCTCAAGCTGGCCCGCTCTGGCCGCAAGATCCGGCGATCAAGAACGACGATATTCTGGCGCTGATCGAAGAGTTGGGCGGCACGATCCTGCCCTTCACTCCCGAATATTTCGGCGCGAATTATCCCTATGGCAACAAGATCGAAGCGCTGATGGCCCTGCCCGAGGGCGAGCCTTTCGTGTTCTTCGACACCGATACGCTGATCCTAGAGGATCTGGCGCGTATCCCCTTCAACTTCGATCGCCCCGGTGCCAGCTTGCGCGTGGAAGGCACGTGGCCGCAGATCGAACTTTACGGGCCGGGTTACGGGGCGATCTGGAAATCGCTCTATGACCGTTTCGGCCTCGATTTCGACAGTTCACTCGACCTCTCGCAGCCCGATGAATACTGGAAGCGCTATCTTTATCTGAACGCAGGTGTGTTCTGGTTCCGCTGCCCGCGCGAATTCGGGCGGCGATTCCTCGATTATGCGAAGGCAATCCACCAAAACCGCCCCGAACCGCTGATCCTGCAAAGCCTTGATCCGTGGCTCGATCAGGTGGCGCTGCCCTTGGTGATCCATTCCTTCGGGGGTGGGCGCGATGTTTTGCCACCCGGCCTGATCGACGGCGAAGTGACCTGCCATTGGCGCACCCTGCCGCTCTTATATGCCCGCGAATCCGATCGTGCGGTGGAGATGCTCGAACGGATCACGGCCCCGAACAAAATCAAGAAGGTGTTGAAGAATTACGACCCCTTCAAAAAGCTTGTCTATCAGGGCAAGGGGGCGAAAGTGCGCGCGATGTTCGACCGCGCCGACCTTCCCCGCCGCGAGCAGGCGATCCGCAACCAGATCAAGTCCGCCGGGCTTTGGATGCGCTGAAAATCGCGCGTGGTTACGGAACGCCAAGAAATCCGCCATAAGGCTGGGAAATAAACGAATCTGAGAGGGTGCCATGCACGATATCCGCGCCATCCGCGAAAACCCCGCCGCGTTCGATGCGGCTCTGGCCCGGCGTGGGCTGCCGCCTGCGTCCGAGGCGATCCTGAAGCTCGACGAGACGCGCCGCGCGCTGATCCATGCATCAGAATCGGCGCAGGCCGAGCAGAACAAGGCCTCGAAAGAGGTGGGGGCGGCGAAAGCGCGGGGCGACGAGGCGGAATTCGAGCGCCTGCGTGCCCTCGTGGCCGAGAAGAAAGCCGATGTGGCCCGGATGAATGCAGAGGCTGCCGAGCAGGATGCGGCCCTCACGGCGGCGCTGGAAGTGATTCCGAACCTACCGCTCGATCAGGTGCCAGACGGCGCGGATGAGAACGACAACGTCGAAGTGCGCCGCTGGGGCACGCCGCGTGAGTTCGATTTCAAACCCGTCGAGCATTTCGAAATTGCAGGCGTGGCCAAGGGCCTCGATCTGGCGATGGGCGCGAAGCTTTCGGGCGCGCGGTTCATGGTGCTGAAAGGCGGCGTGGCGCGCATCCACCGCGCGCTGGCGCAATTCATGATCGACACCCACACCACCGAACACGGCCTCACCGAATGCTGGACGCCTGTGCTGGTGAAGCCGGAAACTATGTATGGCACAGGCAACCTGCCGAAATTCGCAGAAGACAGCTACGAGACCACCAATGGCTGGTGGCTGATTCCCACCTCCGAAGTGACGCTGACGAACTTCGCGGCGGGTGAAGTGATGGACGGGGCCGATCTGCCCGTGCGCATGACCGCCCACACCCATTGCTTCCGCTCGGAAGCGGGCAGCGCGGGCAAGGACACCACGGGGATCCTCCGCCAGCACCAGTTCGAGAAGGTGGAGATGGTGACGCTCTGCCGCCCCGAAGAGGCGCTGGCCGAGCATGAGCGCATGACCAATTGCGCGCAGGCGATTCTCGAAAAGCTGGAACTGCCCTATCGCACCGTGGTGCTGTGCACGGGCGATATGGGCTTTGGCTCGCAGAAAACTCATGACATCGAGGTCTGGCTGCCCGGCCAGAACACCTACCGCGAGATTTCGAGCTGCTCCACCTGCGGGTCGTTCCAGGCCCGCCGCATGAACGCGCGCTACCGCCCCGAGGCGGGTGCGAAGCCCGAATATCTGGCCTCGCTCAACGGCTCGGGCCTCGCCGTGGGCCGCTGCCTGATCGCAGTCTTGGAGAACGGCCAGCAAGCCGACGGATCGGTGCGCCTGCCTGCGGCGCTGCACCCGTGGCTCGGCGGCAAGACCGTGCTTCTGGCGGATGGCACGCTGGCCTGATCGGCACCTTACGAGCATTGAAAAACCGACGGGCCCCACTGGGGCCCGTTCGCGTTATTGGGGTGTGTGCCGCGCGCCGCCCCGCAGGAAATTGGGCAAAAAGAAACCCCCGGGGGAGGTAAGAAACCCCGGGGGCTCTGCAGGATGGCCCTCAGGCCAAAGCAGAAATCACTCGGCGAGAGTGCCAGCAGCCTTCGCAGCAGCAAGCTCTTCTGCAGAGACTTCGCCGTTGGCGTCGGTGTCGACGGCCTTGAAGGTTTCTTCGGTCAGGTCAGCGTAGGCTGCGACCAGCTCTTCCATCGAGAAGGAACCGTTGCCGTCGGTGTCGGTCACGACGGTTTCGGCGAATGCCTGAACGCCAGAGAACGCGAGGACGGTGCTCAGGACGAGAACAGACTTTTTCATTTGTGCAATACTCCACATGTGGCGACTAAGCCACTGAAATAAGGGCAATATTACCCTCGAAGCGCTATCTAATCTAGGCGCAAAAAAGCGCAAGGGGGCTCAAGATGCGGCCCCCTATGGCATCGGCAATCCTTTGCCGATCACTCTGCCGGAACGCTGGTTTTTCGTGCGGCTTCCAAAGCTGGGAACGGCACCAGCCGGTTTGCGTCTTCATCCCAGAGCTTCAATCGGAACGCGCGCAACGCTTCGCCCCAACCAATCCGCCGCATCGGCATTTCACGGCCCAGATCGAAGTGGCAGCGGCGCAGATTGTAGAGGGGGATTCGCGGATTGAAGTGGTGCAGATCGTGGTAGGCGATGTTGCCGGTGCAGAGATCCCAGAGCCATCCGAGGTCGAGCGCGGAGGATCCCTGAAGCGCGGCCAGCTGCGGATCGAGATCGGGGCGACGACCCCAGTAAGTATCTTCAAAGTTGTGCTGGAGATAGACTTGGAACACACCGAGCATCCCGGCGAAAAACGCCGTACCGAACCACGCCCAGAGCCCAGCCGCGCCAGCGAGGCTCCACAGGGCCAGAAGCCAGAGCGCCAAGGCGAGGTTGTGGCCCATCACACCCGCCCAACCAACGCTGAGCGTATTCTTGGGCCAGCGGTAGCGGATGAAATAGGTGAAGAGAGCGCCCAGAGGCATCATCACGAACGGGTTGCGATAGAGGCGGTAGAACAAGCGTCGCCCCGCCCCGGCGTTCTGCCATTCCCGGAGCGTCATTGTGTGCACCTCGCCATCCTCGCGGTGTTCGAGGTCGCCCACATGGCTGTGGTGGCGGTTGTGGTTGAACTGCATTGTCGAGAAGGGCGAGAGCGACGCGAGCGAGGCCAGATGCCCGGCCAGCACATTCCAGCGCTTCTTCGAGAAGTAGCTCAGATGCCCGCAATCGTGCTGGATCACATAGAGGCGGATAATGCCCACAGCGGTGAGCGCAGCCCAGAACGGCAGCCAGAGCACCTGCCCCGTGGACAGCGCCCAGATCGTGCCCGCCATACCCGCCAGATACACGCCTGATGTCGCCAGAAAAGCGAACAGAGCGCGAAAATCGTTCTTGTCCGTATAGCCATGCGTGAACGCGCGGATACGGCGCAAATCATCGGCGGTGCCAAAACGAATATCCAAAACCCACCCCCTGCGAGAAAATGCCGGGAAACCAAAAAATATGTGAGCTTGAATGTAGCGCAACCCCGCTGTCTTGCAACGGCGGAGTTAGAAGGCTGACTCTCTTTAGCGTCAGAGTTTTATTTTCCGGGCTTCTGCTGTTTCGGCAGACCCTTGGAAATGTGCTTCTTCAGAGCGCCCGCGTTCTTGTCACGACGGCCCTTGAAGGGGTTCTTGTCGCCTTGCCCGCGCATCGTGAGGCGGATGGGCGTGCCCGGCATGTCGAAATCGGCGCGCAGCCCGTTCACCAGATAGCGGTTATAGCTTTCGGGCAGGAGATCGGGGTGCGAGCACATGACCACGAATCCCGGCGGGCGGGTCTTGGCTTGGGTCATGTAGCGCAGCTTGATGCGCTTTCCTTGCGGTGCGGGCGGCGGGTGCGCCGAGATCATGCCTTCGAGCCAACGGTTGAGTTGGCCCGTGGTGACGCGGCGGTTCCAGACATCATAGGCGCGCTCAACGGCGGTGCGGAGGCGATCCAGGCCGCGGCCTGTTTTTGCGGAAACAGTGACCAGAGGCGCACCGCGAAGCTGCGGCAGGAGCCGCTCGAAAGCTTCGCGCATTTCGAGGATCTTGGCGTTCTTGTCTTCTTCGATGTCCCATTTGTTGACCGCGATCACCACGGCGCGGCCTTCGCGCTCCGCGAGATCGGCAATCCGCAAATCCTGCTGCTCGAAGGGGATCGCGGCATCCAGAAGCACGATCACCACTTCGGCGAATTTCACGGCGCGAAGGCCATCGGAAACAGAGAGCTTTTCCAGCTTCTCCTGCACCTTTGCCTTCTTGCGCATCCCCGCCGTATCCCAGATGCGCACGGGCATGCCTTCCCAATCCATCGTCAGAGAGATGGCATCGCGCGTGATGCCAGCTTCTGGGCCTGTGAGAAGGCGATCCTCGCCCAAGAGCTTGTTGATCAGCGTAGATTTGCCTGCGTTCGGGCGGCCAATCACGGCGATCTGCATCGGGCGCTCGGGGGTGGGCTTGCGGATCGGGGCTTCTTCGCCCTCTTCGTGCTCGTCTTCCTCGTAAAGCGTCACATCGGTTTCCGGCGCGTCACGCTCGGCACGTTCGGCGAATTCCTCGGCGATGGGCATCAACACATGCATCAGCTCGTCCATGCCTTCGCCATGTTCGGCGGAAAGCGCGATCGGTTCGCCAAGGCCCAGTTCGTAGGATTCGAGATAACCCGCCTCGCCTGCGCGGCCTTCGGCCTTGTTTGCGGCGAGGATCACGCGCGCCGAACGGCGGCGGAGGATTTCCGCGAAGGTGCGGTCATCGGGCATGATGCCCGCGCGCGCATCGACAAGGAACAGGCAGACATCGGCCATATCAACCGCACGTTCCGTGAGGCGGCGCATCCGGCCTTGCAGGCTGTCGTCATTGGCGTCTTCGAGGCCCGCGGTGTCGATCACCGTGAAGCGGAGCATGCCAAGGCGCGCGTCGCCCTCGCGGAGGTCGCGCGTCACACCCGGCTGGTCATCGACCAGAGCGAGGCGCTTGCCCACCAAGCGGTTGAACAGCGTCGATTTCCCCACATTGGGGCGACCGACGATGGCGAGGGTAAAGGTCATGTCTTTCAGGCTCCGGACGGCTCAAGCCGCGCGGATAGCATGAACCGCGATCAACGGAAAGCCAGAAGCTGCCCGCGTTTCGAGACGACGTAAAGCGTGCCACCTGCCACGACAGGCGCAGTGGTCGCGCCGCCGGGGATCGCCACCTCATGCACCTGCGCGCCGGAGGCCGGATCGAAGAAGCGGAGTGCGCCATCCGAGGAGGCTACAACCACGCGGCCACCCGCGATGATCGGGCCATGATGCACGAACCGTTCGATCTGCTTTTTCGGGCGGTCCTTGGTGAAGCCCGGAAGCGCCACGCGCCAGACAATGGCGCCGTCGCCCGCATCAAGCCGCAGAAGCTCGCCACGGTCAGATACGGCAAAGACCGCGCCGGAGACGGGCCAGACGGGGCCTGTCGTGCCTTCTTGCGCGGTCCAGAGGCGCTCGCCGCTGGCGGGGTCCATCGCCACGAGGCGGCCCATGGCGGAGCCGACATAGAGCGAACCACCGGCAACCACGGGATCGCCGGTGATGTCAGAAACCTTGGAGCCAGCCTCAAAACGGCGCTGGCCTGCGAGTTGCGTGCCCCAGCGGGAAAGCCCGCCCTTGGCAAACGCGCCCTGCACTTCCCCGTCGCCGAAGGCGAAGATCGCCAAATCACCTG
>RFUP01000136.1 GCA_009922885.1 Paracoccaceae bacterium | reverse complement strand
GCAACGACATCATCGTTGATAGTGACGAAACGACTGATTTTTTGAACGGGGGCACCGGCCAAGACAGCATCACGCCCGGCACCGGCGACCATGTCGATACCGGCCCGGGGGCCGATACCCTGTTTTTGGGCCAATGGCTGGAAAGCCCTGTCACCGTGCACGGGTTTGACGCGGGCGAAGACCTGCTGGTGGTGTTTTACCAAGGCACAACTCCGCCCGAGCTGCAGCTAGAGCCTGCCGATGGCAGGCTGGTCTTGCTGGCAAATGGCGCGGAAATGGCCAGCTTTGCCGCCGATAGCGCACTTGACCTGCAGCAGGTGGCCTTGCTGCGTGCGCCGTAATCAGCGCCCAGCTTGGCGCGATGCTGTCTCGGCTTGAATGTTGAACAGGCGGTTTGGCAGGTTTGGGGCAGGCAAAAGGGCTTGCAATTGCACCTCGGTCACGCCGCCCACTTCGTCGCGGATGCGCCAGCCCTGCAAGGCCAGCGGCTGCACCGCGAACAGCAGCTCGATCGTGCCATATTCCGGGTTTTCCGGGTCTTGCGCCACAACGACGGTGGTTTCGCCTTCGTCGTAATGCCCCACAACCAATGGGTTGCCTTGTAATTGCACCTGCCCACCCAAGACCAAGGACAGCGGCGTTTTTGCCAAGGGATAGGTTTCTGGCGTGGCGCTGAATTTGCTGTCAAATATCGCCAAGGCGCCTTGGCCTGCCATCACCAGCAAGTCCGCCGGTGGCGCATATTCAAACCGCGCGCGGCCGGGGCGATGCAGTGTGAATACCCCGCTGGCCACGGTTCCATCGTCGTTATATTGCGCAAAATCCGCCGTTACAGGACCAAGCTGGTTCATATAATCAGAGATTTGCCCAAGGCCCAGCGATTGCGCCGAAACGGCCCCCCCATGCAGGGCAAGCCCTGCCAAAACCAAGCAGACATGAAGCATCTTTTTCATGCACTCACCCTATGCCGGCGCGCGGCCACACGCCAGTGCCGGCTGCTCACATTCCGGCGACTGGCAAAATGGTGCCAGCGCTATTGTTCTGGCACCAGTATTTCGCGCTTGCCCACATGGTTGGCTGGGGTAACCACGCCCTCTTCTTCCATCTGCTCGACCAACCGAGCGGCTTTGTTATACCCGATGCCCAGTTTGCGCTGGATATACGAGGTGGAACATTTGCGGTCTTTGATCACGATCGCCACGGCCTGATCATAAAGCGCATCTTCGCCGCCCGTGTTGCCGCCAGTGTTCAACCCCAACACCAGATCGATGCTATCGGCCTTGTCGTCATCGGGGCCCTCTAGCACACCACCCAAATATTCAGGCGGGCCATAGGCCTTTAGGTAGGTTACGATTTCTTCGACCTCTTCATCGCTGACAAAGGGGCCATGGCAGCGGGTAATCTTGGCGCCACCTGCCATATACAGCATATCGCCTTGGCCCAGCAGCTGTTCGGCCCCCATTTCGCCCAAAATCGTACGGCTATCGATTTTCGAGGTCACCTGAAACGAAATACGCGTTGGGAAGTTGGCCTTGATCGTGCCGGTGATCACATCAACCGAGGGGCGCTGCGTGGCCATGATAAGGTGAATACCGCTGGCCCGCGCCATTTGCGCCAAGCGCTGAATGCAGGCTTCAATCTCTTTGCCAGCGACCATCATCAAATCGGCCATCTCGTCGACGATGACCACGATATAGGGCATTTTCTTGGGTTCGAATTCTTCGCTTTCGAAAATCGGGTCGCCGGTTTCCTCGTCAAAGCCGGTTTGCACGGTACGCTCGAACATCTCGCCGCGGCTTAGGGCGTCGGCGACGCGGCCGTTATAGCCATCGATATTGCGCACCCCCATTTTCGACATTTTGCGATAGCGCTCTTCCATCTCGCCAACGACCCATTTCAGCGCCACAACCGCCTTTTTAGGGTCTGTCACAACCGGCGACAGCAGATGCGGGATGCCATCGTAAACCGACAATTCCAACATTTTCGGGTCAATCATGATCAGGCGGCAGTCATCGGGTGTCAGCTTATACAGCAGCGACAAAATCATGGTGTTGATCGCCACCGATTTCCCCGAACCGGTGGTGCCGGCAATCAGCAAGTGGGGCATTTTCGCAAGGTTGGCCACCACCGGGTCGCCGCCAATATCCTTGCCCAGCGCCAAAGGCAGCTTGTGGCTGCCATCGCCATAGGCGCGGCTGGACAGGATTTCGCGGAAACTTACCATTTCGCGGTTATCATTGGGCAATTCGATACCAATCACCGAGCGGCCCGGCACCGTAGAGACACGCGCCGACAGCGCCGACATCGAGCGCGCAATATCATCGGCCAAACCAATCACGCGGCTGGCTTTTAGGCCCGGGGCCGGCTCTAGCTCGTACATGGTTACAACGGGGCCAGGGCGCACGCTGACGATATCGCCTTTCACGCCGTAATCATCCAGCACGGTTTCCAACATGCGGGCGTTTTCTTCCAGTGCCTCATCAGACAGGTGATGGCGCTGAATATGCACGGGGTTGGACAGCAAGCTAAGCGGCGGCAATTCATAGCTTTGCGTTGCGCGGTCTTCCAAAGGCAGCTTTGGCTGGGCTTCGGCGCGGGCGCGGGCCGAGGGCTGCAGTGGTTTGCGCGGCGGGTGTTGCACCACTTTGCGCGCCTCGGGCAGGGGTACCGCATGGGGGCTTACCGCCTGCGCGACAAACCCAGCATTTTCATCGCCGTCTTCATCACCGTCTTCATCGCCATATTCAGCGTAATCGGCATAACCGGTATCAAATTTGGTTCCGTAGTCCGTGCCATAGGCTGTGCCGTATTCATCGGCATAGGCGCCCATGTCAAAGCCCCGGTCAGTGGCAAAATCAGCATCTTGGCCATAGGCGCCAAAGGCATCTTGTGCCTCGGTGGCGCCCGCATGCACATCGGCGAAAATATTATCCGCAGCCGGCATCGCCGCAACGGCGGCATTGCGCGCGGTCAGCGGCGGTTCGGGCGGCAGGGCGTGGGCGGCGCTGGCATCAAAAATCAGCGGGTCTGGGCCGCGGCCACGGCCCTTGGTCAGCGGTTTATCGGCCGCCAATGCCGGCGCAGCCACGCCGCGCATGCGGCTTTTGATGGCATCGGTAATCTTGGCGCGAATGCGCGCCTCGCCGGGCATATCGGGGGCGTCATAATCGGGGGCGTGCGCCTCGACCAGTTCTGGTTCGGGCAAGTCATCTGGGCGGCGCACCAAGCCGGGCACGCGCGCCAGCAAACCGGGCTTGCGCGGGGCGACGGGGGCATCTGCAGGGGCCATATCGGCCATGGCATCGGTGCCCACAATCGCAGCGGCAGCGGCCTCGCGGCGGGCCTCTTTGCGGGCCTGCACCGTTTGTGCGGCCTGCATGGCACCGCTGGCGCCACGGCCCAAAAGGGCCATAATCTTGGCATAGGTCATGATCAGACCCACCAGCATAAAGCGCGCCACGCGACCCAGTTCGGCACGGGTAAAGCCCAGCACAAACGCGCCCAGCACCACCATTCCCAGACCCAATAGCGCAGACAGCAGTTTCAGCCCAAAACTGGCATGCACGGGCAAAATATTCAGCAACATCGCCAAGACCGTATCGCCAAACAAGCCACCCAAGCCAAAGCTATGGGCGCCAGTCCACACGGCGCCGGGTGTCAGCGAGGCCGCATAAAGCGATAAAACCGCCATCCAGACCGGCACAAAGATAAGCCGCCCCAGCGCCCGGTCGGCACCGGCATGCAGCACCATGCGCAGCCCCCAAGCGGCGATAACGGCAAACAGCCCCCAGCCGCCCAAGCCCACCACCATATGCACCGGCGCCGCCACCGAGGCGCCAAACCGCCCCAACAGGTTTTGCGCAGGCTGTTCGCTGGCCGACAAGAAATAGGGATCTTCGGGATGATAGCTAAACAGCAGCACCGCCAGCCCCGAGGCCACAACCAACAACGCGATGCCCAGCAATTCCTTGCTGCGCTTTTCCAGCGTTTGCGCCATTTCGCTGTCGAATAGCGGGTCTCGCCCCCGTGTCTGATATGCCATGCTGTGCCTCGTCCGTTTCTTTTTGTTATTCTTTGTAAATCTTAACCGTAGATACAGTTGCGCAGATCGATCAGCGCGGGGCGCATTTCATCGATCGGGGCCACCATCGCCACGCGAATATAGCCGCGGCCTGGGTTGCCCTGCTCTGTCTCTTTGCTGAGATAGGCGCCGGGCAACACCCGCACGCCGGTTTCGCGCCACGCCTTCAGTGCGGCCTCTTCGCCATCTTCCACCGGCAACCACAGGAAAAACCCTGCCTCGGGGCCCAGATAGCTATTGATCGGGGCAAAAACTTCGTCAGCTACCAGATATTTTTCGCCGTAAAGGCGGCGGTTTTCCTGAACATGCGCCTCGTCGGCCCACACCGCCTGCGCCACACGCTGCAAAGGCAGCGGCATGGGGGCGCCGGCATAGGCGCGCAATTGCTTCATGCGGGCAATGCTGCCCGGCCCGCCCGCCACAAACCCCGCCCGCAGCCCGGGCAGGTTTGAGCGTTTCGAGAGCGAGTGAAAAATCACCACGCGCTCGGGGTTTGCGCCCATTTCGGTTGCCACCTCTAAGGCGCCCACAGGGGGGGTGCTGCGGTAAATCTCGCTGTAGCATTCATCGGCAAAGATTTGGAAATCATACTGCTCGGCCAAGGCGATCAGCTGCTGCCAATAGGCGCGGCTGGCCACTGCCCCCTGCGGGTTGGCGGGCGAGCAGATATACGCGGCGCTGACACGGTTCAGCAGCGCCGGTGGCAGGCTGGCATAATCGGGCAAATCGCCTGTCGCCGCCGTCGCAGGCACATAGACGGGTTCGGCCCCCACGGCCAAGGCCGCCACGGCATAGACTTGGTAGAACGGGTTCGGCATTAAAACGATTGGCTGTTTGCCGCGCTTGGTTTCCGGGCAAAGCGCAAGGCAGGCGTTGAACAACCCCTCGCGCGTGCCGTTCAGGGGCAAGATCTGGCGGTCGGCGCTGACATTCACGCCGTAACGCCGCGCGATCCATGCCGCGATGGCGGTCTGCAATTCCGGCGTGCCGTCATTGGCGGGGTAGCACCCGATCCCTTCAAGGCTGTCGGCGATCACATCGCCCACCCAAGCGGGAAAGGGGTGGCGCGGCTCGCCGATGGTCATATGCACGACAGGGCCGCCCGGCGGATGCAGGTCAAGAAGCTTCCGCAACCGCGGAAACGCATATTCGGGCAGGTTCGAGAACCGCTCGGGAAACGCCATAGGACTGCCTCAATACCGGGGTCATGTCGCCCCGTTTGAAGACAAGCTACAGCGTCCCGACGCGGCGGTCCAGAAAAAGCAGCGCAATGTCACGGCGCTGTGGCCTTCAGGTCAATGCCGCCTCGGCCGCCGCCCCAAGGCGCAACAGCCGTTCCTCGGCCATGGGTGCGGCCAGCATCATCATGCCGCAGGAGGGCGTGCCGGTGGGCAGGGACAGCCCGCACAGCCCCATCAGGTTGCCCACGCGGGTGTTGCGCAGCGTCAAAAGGTTCTCGGCGACATAGAACTCCGGATCATCCATCAACCGCGCCACATCGGGGGGCAGGTTCGGCACGCTTGGCAAAAGCACCGCGTCATAGCCGGCCGTCTCGTGCGTCCACACCGCGCGCAGCGCATGCAGCCGCCGCCATGCCGCGACATAATCGGGGGCGCTGAAGGCCGCGCCGCCGCGGAACCGCTCAAGAATGCGGGAATACATCTTGTCGGGGGCCGCCTCGATCACCTCGCGCCAAGTGCCATAGCCCTCGGTCGCGAAGAGCGCGGGCGACAGCGCCATTGCCTCTTCGATACCCGCGACCGTGCCGCTTTCGACATGGGCACCGGCATGGGCCAGCGCCTCGACCGCGGCGAAAAAAGCCGCGCGCGGGGCATCGCGCACATCGCTGGCATAGGGTTCCAGCACCAAGAACCGCGCCCCTTGCAGCGATGCACCGCGCAGATCGGCGGGCTTGCCCCCCTCCATCGCCGCCAAAAGCTGGGCGCAATCCTCGACCGTGCGGCACAGCGGCCCGACCGTGTCAAAGCTTTCGGCCAAGGGCACCACACCTTGCAGGCTGAGCCGCCCATGGGTGGTTTTCAGCCCCACCAGATCGTTCCAGGCCGCCGGCACGCGCACCGATCCGCCCGTGTCCGAACCAATGCCTGCGGCGGCCAGCCCAAAGGCAACCGATGCCGCCGCCCCCGAGGATGATCCGCCCGGTGCCAGGGCCGGATCGTGCACATTGGGCGGCGTGCCGGGCTTTGGGTCGGTGTTGCCGCCATAGGCCGGGTTCACGCCCAGCCCCGCAAAGGCCAGTTCCGACATATGCGTTTTGCCCAGGCAGACCAAACCGGCCCGCGTGGCCTGCTGCAAGACCAGGGCGTCGGCCGTGGGTGTGCGGCCCTCCAGCAACAAAGAACCCGCTT
>RFUP01000135.1 GCA_009922885.1 Paracoccaceae bacterium | reverse complement strand
GGGGATTTGAACCTCTGGGCGGCGGGCAATCTGGGCGAGAAGTTCTTTTCCGGCAAAACCCGCGCGCTGCATGGCACGCATGTGACGGTGGGGCATCGGCTATGGTCGAGCTTCCCCTATCTGCGCCCCATGGCGACGATCGTGGAGGATACGCTCGATTGGTATGGCAAGGATGCGTTCGGGGGCTCGGTGCATGATGTGATCGGCACGCGGTGTGATCCCTATACGCATCGGCTGCTCTCTGGTGGGGAGTATCACCACTGCTGCCATTCGAACCTGAGCCGCGCGGTTGCGGCGCATCTGGACGTGCCACCTGCGGAGGCGGAGCAGCATGTGCATGATGTGTTGAATGTGTTCATGTGCACCGGGTTCACGCGGGATACGGGGCAGTATTTCATGAAGGCGAGCCCGGTGCGGGCGGGGGATTATCTGGAGTTTTTCGCGGAGATCGATCTGGTGGGGGCGTTGAGTGCCTGCCCCGGTGGGGATTGTTCGAGCGAGCATTCGAGCGACGCGGCGCAATGCTATCCGCTTCTGGTCGAGACATTCCGGCCACGTGACGGGGCGTTGAGTGGTTGGGAGCCTGCGATGGCGAGCAGGTATTCCCGCTCGCACGGGGTGTGAGGCTCAGGCCGAGGCGAGGGCGATTTCTACCATCTGGCCGAAGCTCCGTTCGCGATCAGACGCGGGCAGGGCTTCGCCTGTGATGAGGTGATCGGAGACCGTGAGGATCGCCAGAGCGCGGGCCTTATGGCGGGCCGCGACGGTGTAAAGCTCGGCGGTTTCCATTTCGACGGCGAGGACACCATGGCGGCGCAGCGCGGCTTGGTGGTCTTCGCGTTCGTCGTAGAATGTGTCCGACGAGAGGATGCCGCCGATATGGGCGGAAATCCCTTGGGCTACGGAGGCTTTGGCGGCGGCATTCAAGAGGCTCCAGTCGGCGGACGGGGCGAAGTTCATGCCATGGAAGAAGCTTTGCGAGGGTGTGGAGAGGGACGAGGCGGTCATCGCGATGACGATGTCGCGGACTTTAACCTCGGGCTGCATGCCGCCGCAGGAGCCGATGCGGATCAGGGTTTTCGCGCCGTATTCGCGGATCAACTCGTTGGCGTAGATCGACATCGAGGGCATGCCCATGCCGGAGCCCATGATGGAGACGGGCTTGCCCTTGTGGGTGCCTGTGAAGCCCAGCATGCCGCGCACATCGGTGACGAGGCGGGCATCGGTGAGGAAGGTTTTCGCGGCCCATTCGGCACGGCGGGGATCGCCGGGCATGAGAACGGTTTCTGCGAAATCGCCGGGTTTTGCGCTGATGTGAGGGGTCATGGATTTACCGGATATAGCGGATGAAAGGGGTGACCTTGGCGACGCGATCATAGAGCTGGCGGGCCGTGGCGTTGAATTCCTGCGTGAGCCAGTAGACCGAGGCCGCTCCGGCTTCATCGGCTTTGGCATAGACCGCTTCGATGAGAGCTCGGCCAACGCCGGTGCCACGCACGGCAGGATCGGCGTAGAGGTCTTGCAGGTAGCAGACGTCGGTCAGGGTCCAGTTCGAGGGATGGAAGATGTAATGGACAAGGCCGATGGGCTGACCATCCTTCAGGGCGAGAAGGCCGTTCTGGTTCGGGTGATCCGCTGAGAGCAGGCGCGCCCATGTGGCTTGGTAGATTTCCTCGGGTTTCTCGGTTTCGTAGAAGGCGAGATAGGCGGCCCAGAGTCGGCGCCATTCGGCTTCGTCTGCAGCGGTCAGGTGGCGGATTTCCAGCATTCAATTCCCTCGTTTTGGCGCAGAGTGCCTTGCGCGACCCCGCGCCGCAAGGGGTGGGCTGGACAGGGGAGAGTGTGCAGGGCAGAAGAGCGGGGCAAGGCCGAGGAGGATGATGATGGACGTGCAGGTAATGGCAGATGCCGTGATTGCGGGCGATCGCCGGGCCTTGGCGCGGGCTATCACCTTGGTGGAAAGTTCGCGGGCGGACCATCGCACGGAAGCGGCGGAGCTTGTGAGCCGGGTGGCTGGATCGGGGCGGCAGGCACTTAGGATCGGGCTTTCGGGAACGCCTGGCGTCGGGAAATCCACCTTCATCGAGAGCTTCGGGATGATGCTGATCGGGTTGGGCCTCAGGGTGGCGGTGCTGGCGGTCGACCCGTCTTCAACGCGTTCGGGTGGTTCGATCCTTGGCGACAAGACGCGGATGGAGCGGCTTTCACGGGAACGCGCAGCGTTTATCCGGCCTTCGCCGTCGCAATCCCAGTTGGGGGGCGTGGCGCGGCGCACGCGGGAGGCGGTGAGCCTTTGCGAGGCAGCGGGGTTTGACGTGATCCTCATCGAGACCGTGGGCGTGGGCCAATCCGAGACCATGGTGGCCGAGATGGCGGATCTTTTTGTGCTCTTGATCGCGCCAGCGGGCGGGGACGAATTGCAGGGCGTGAAGCGCGGGATCATGGAGATGGCGGATATCATCCTCGTGAACAAGGCGGATGGTGATCTGAAGCCTGCAGCGACGCGGACGATGGCGGATTATGCGGGCGCGCTGCGGCTTTTGCGGAAACGCCCTCAAGACCCGGAAAGCTTCCCCAAGGCGATGGCGGTTTCGGCCTTGGCCGAGGACGGGTTGCAGAAAGCGTGGGACGAGATGACGGCGCTGGCGAACTGGCGCAAAGAGAACGGGCATTTCGAGCGGCGGCGGGCTGAACAGGCGCGCCACTGGTTTGGCGAAGAGGTGCGGCAGGGGCTTTTGGCGCAGTTGGAGGCACCGGAGGCCCGCGCGGCCATGCAGGCGTTGGGGCAGGATGTGGCGGCAGGCCAGCGCACCCCAACGGATGCGGCCTTGGAGATGTTGCGGCAGCTTGCGCACTGAAGCTACCCTTTTGCCGTCATGCTTTAGGTTGCGGCTTTACGGGTGAGCCACTATGTGCTGGCCCGAAAGCGAGGCGCGGATGGAAAAATACATCAAGAAATTCCAAGCGTGGGAACGCGGTTTCGCGACCCGCTTGCGCCCCGATGACCTATCGACCGAAGAGCGCCGCCGGATGGCGCGGCATTACATGCTGTGGTTCGATCACGAGCTGTTCCGGCTGAAATGGTCGAACATGATGCAGCTCGCGCCGGGGGTTTGGCGGTCGAACCAGCCGACGGAAGCGCGGTTCGAGCGGATCAAGGCGGCGGGGATCAAGACGATCCTGAACCTGCGCGGGGTTTCGACCAATCCGTATTTCCTCTTTGAAGAAGAGCAATGCACCGCGGCGGGGATCACGCTGCTGGGAATGCCGTTCAAGGCGTCGCGCGCGCCTGCGGCGGAGCGGATTCTGGAGTTGATCGGGCATTTCCGCACGATGGAGAAACCGTTTCTGATGCACTGCAAGTCTGGCGCGGATCGCGCGGGGCTGGCGAGCGCGATTTACCTCATGGTGATCGAAGGCCGACCCGTGAGCGACGCGAAAGCGATGCTGTCGAGCCGGTTCATCCATTTCCGCCTGTTCAAGACGGGTGTTCTGGACCTAATCCTTGACCTTTACGAGGCCCGCGTGGCGCGTGGCGCGATCGGGTTCGAGGAATGGGTGCGCACGGAATATGATGCGGATGCCATTCAGGCGGAATTCGAAGTGCGGCCTTGGTGGCGGCGAATGGACCCGCCTTCGGTGGCTTTGCAGCGCGGTCAGTAATCTTTCTCGAAATAGATCCCGACGCCGGTTTCGCCTTCCGAGGTCACGCGCCCCCGCGCGGTGAGGCCGGGGCGGATTTGCAGGTTGAGTTTGATTTCTGATGAGCCTGCGGAGTCGGTTGTGACTTCGGAGTAGAGCTTGTCGGAAAGATAGGCGCCGATGCGGGCCTCGGTGGTGCCTTCATCCGTGGTGCGAACATCGAGATCATCAAGGCGGAGACCTTTGCGGAGGGTTCCGGTGAAGCCTTCGCCGCCGCGCCCGGTGAGGGTGCGGATCGCCAGGCCCAAGCGCACGGCTTGCAAGGGCGATAGCTTGGCGGTTTCGCGACCGAAAATCAGGAGCGAGAGCACTTCATCCTCGGGCAGCGAGGGGGCGCTTTCAAAGCTGAGGCTTGGCGAGGACGCAAGGCCTTCCAGAACGATACGGATCGAGGCGACACTGGTTTCGGTGTCAGCGACAAAGCGGAGCCACGGATCGAAGTCGCCCTGCAAGCGGAATTGGCCGGAGGTGAGGGTGAAGCGCTGGCCCAAGACGTCGATCCGCCCACGGATCAGTTCGAAACGGCCTTGAGGCAGGAGATCGGCGGTGGTGCCTTGCAGGCGAAGCTGGCCGCCCAGTTCGGCATCAAGGCCACGCCCGCGCACGAATATGCGGGAGGGCGCGGAGAGGATGATATCGACGGGGTAGGCGACCGACGGCGCGCTTTCGGCAGAGGCTTCGTTCAGGAGGCCTGCGAAGCTGCGGGTGCGGCGGACTTCGGCGGGTTCGTTGATGTGCTTGAGGCCGGGCAGGCCCGAGAAGGCCGAGGCGGAGCCGTTCGGCACGAGGATTTCGGTGTTGCCGAGATCAAGCGCACCGGAGATGCGCGCGCCGCCTGCGAGGGGGCCTTTGAGGGAAAGCGTGCCGTCAAGGCGGGTGCGGTAGAGCGTGGGGTCCGAGAGACGAAGGCCGGAAATCTCGACGAGGAGGCTCGCGTCGAAGGGCGCAGCCAGCGTGATCGGGCCGCGGATGGAGAGCGCCCCGCCAGTGGAAGCGAGCGTGTCGAGCGCCAATTCAGCGCGGCCGTTGGTGATGCGGATGGCGCCCGTGATTGGCCCGAAGGCAAGGCGTTCAGCGGGAAGGGCCAAGCGGGCGTCAGAGGTGCTGAGAGTGCCCGAGACCGAGGAAAGAGCCGGCGGGCCGTCGATGCGAAGATCATAACTTGCCGTGCCGGAGAGAAGGCGCGGGCGGATGAACTCGTTGGCAAGCGCCAAGGGGGTGCGCCCTGTGGCGGCGAGGTTCAACCGTTCGGCTGTGGCAGTGCCTTTGACTTCGCCAGTGAGGCCTGCGGGGCCAGAGCCCATGGCGTCGAGTTGCCATGTGACGCCATCGGTGGAGCTTGCCGTGCCCTTAGCCGATGCGGCACCGGGGAAGCCATCGGCGAGAAGCGAAAGGTCGCGCAGGCTTGTTTCATAGGTGAAGCGGCTGGTGCTGCCCTCGGTTTCGCCGGAAAGCTTTGCAGTGACTTCGGGGGTGGCGAGATCGGCGCTTTCGATGCGGAGGCGGCCTTCCTCAAGCTTGAGGGCGGCGGTGAGGGTTTGGGTGGCTCCGAAGAGGGGCGCAAGGGCAGCGGGGCCGATGCGGAGGCTTTGGCCGTTGAGCGCGAGGTTGGCCGAGCCGGAGCGGGTGGTAAGGTCGCCTTCTGCCGTGAGGGTCAGCGAGAGGCCACCAGAGGCGGGTTGGCCGAAAAGTTGGCTGAAGGGCGCGATGTTGGCGGCGGTTAGAGTGGCGTCCACACTGAGGGGGCGAAGGCCATCCGGGGCGTCGGGAAAGGCTGCGTTGAGGCTGAGTTCCGTTGCGCCGGGGCCACTGCCGTTACCACGCAATTGCCAGCCGTTTTCGCCTTGGAGCGCTGTGACACTCACCCGGCTCGGGCCTTGGAGCGCGGGCAGGACACGCGCGGTTTCGGTGATTTCGGCGGTGGCCGTCAGGGCGGAGGCGTTTGTTTTCAAAGCGCCTTTCGCTGTGATGGCAGCGTGGGCGGTGTGGATATCGAACGCGCGAATATAGGTGCCGCCTAGATCGCGCGAGACGTGGAGCGTGAGTTCGCCGTCGCCTTCAAGGAGCGTGTCAAGGCGGGGTTGGGCAAGCGCGAGGTTACGGGTGCCGCCGCTGAAGGCGAGATCGAAGGCACCGGAAAGGGGCTGGGCCGCGCCCTGTACGGCGAGGTTGGCGGAGCCGGAGAGCGGCGTGTTCGCTAGAGCCGAGAAGCGCGAGAGATCGAGTGCGATGAGTGAAAGATCGGGTGTGAGGGAGAGTTCCTCTAGCGGGCCTGTGACGGTGAGCGCGCCCGAGAGGGCCGCACCTTGCGAGGAGGCGAGGATATCCGAGAAGGCGAGTGGTGCGCCTTCGATCCAGTCGAATGCGAAACGCGCGGCGGGGTTGGGGCCGATGGCCGTGGCAAGGGCTGGATCGGAAAGGGAGAGGGCGGCGAGCTTGGTTTCGACTTTTCCGGTGATACGGCCTGCATCGGCGGCGATTTGGCCGTTGGCGGTAAGATCGGCGGATTGGGCGGCGAGGCCACCTCGGGACAGGCCGTCGATCCGGCTGGTCAGGGACCACGCCTCGCCTTTGGATGCATCGAAGGAGAGGGCGAGGGTGGCGGTAGAAACGTAGGTTTTCTCGCCGTTTACCGGGAGAAGGACGGCTTCGCCTGAAGAGCTTTGGAGCCGTGCGCCGAGATCGAGGAGGGTGGGCCAGCCTTCAGCGGAGAAAGCGGCGCGCCCCGAAAGGGTGAGGGCATCGACGGTGAGGCGCAGGGTT
>RFUP01000134.1 GCA_009922885.1 Paracoccaceae bacterium | reverse complement strand
ACAACGGCGAAGCAGGCGGCAGCGACCACGTAGAACAGCGGATCGTCTTTCATCTTTCAGTCCCTTCGTCCGGATTTCGGGGCAGATGTAGGGCAGGGGGCGCGAAAAGCGAACTGCTAAAACGTCTCAGCCTTTCGCGATCAGCCAATCCAGGGTGCGGCTTGGCAAGAGGCGGCGGAGCGCGCCCATCAGGTAGGTGGGGGTGGTGACGTAATAGCGTGGCGCGGGATTGGCCGCTGTGAGCGCGCGGAGGAGTTTCGCGGTCACTGCCGACGGGGGGAGTTCGAACTTGTCGGGCCCGCGCGACTCGTAGAGCCGCTTCAGGAGGCTCGCCTCGTATTGGGCGCGCCGCGGGCTGTTCTGCCAGTCGATCCACCGCTCGAAATGCGCGATGGATTTCATCCGGATCTTGCTTGTCACCGGGCCCGGCTCGATCAGGATCACCTTGATCGGCGTGTCGCGCATCTCGATGCGGAGTGTGTCAGTCAGGCCTTCCAGCGCATATTTCGTCGACACGTAAGCCGCTCGCCATGGGGCTGCGACGAGGCCCAGAACCGAGGAACAGTTCACGATCCGCCCGTGGCCTTGTGCGCGCATCACCGGGATGACGCGGCGGGTCAGGTCGTGCCAGCCGAACACATTCGCCTCGAAGATTTCGCGCAAGGCACCGCGTGGCAGGTCTTCGGCCGCACCGGGGCAAGCATAGGC
The DNA here is from genome assembly GCA_009922885.1 of Paracoccaceae bacterium. Taxonomy (GTDB): domain Bacteria; phylum Pseudomonadota; class Alphaproteobacteria; order Rhodobacterales; family Rhodobacteraceae; genus UBA9554. The sequence goes on along the minus strand of RFUP01000134.1, from coordinate 5,764 downwards.
CCCGTTGTTGAAGAGTGCATCCAGCGTTCCGCCCGTGGCTGCCAGCACTTCGGCCAGTCCTGTTTCGAGGCTTGCTTCATCGGAATAGTCGATGCGCGGGCTCTCGAACCCTTCCGCCTTCAGGCGCGCGCAGTCTTCTTCGCGGCGGCAGGCGGCAAACACGCGCCAGCCTGCGGCCCGCATACCGTGCGCGGCGTCATATCCGATGCCCGACGAGCATCCCGTGATGAGAATGGAGCGTTTCATGCGCTCTCAATGGCCAGTTTTGGCGCGTTTTGCAATCAGTTCGCGGCCGCGCTCACGAGGCCTGCTGACATCCAGCCCACTTTGCCGGTTTCAACGATGCGCAGCTTCATCCAGCCATTGCCCGGCTCTTGCAGCACTTCCACTTCCATGCCCTGATCGACCTTTGTCAGCACATTGAAGGAGGTGCCCGGCCCCATCCGCATATTCACCCGCGATTTCAGGATCGTGCGCACGTCTTTCGCTTTCGGTGCCATTTCGGGGCGCGCACGCACGGTTACAGGTGCGGCAACCGGATCCGTCAGCAAAGTCACCCGCGCAATCGGTTGCACCTTGGGAAGCTCCACCGCTTCAGCCTTCGCCGGCGCGCTCGTGGCAACCGAGCTCAGATCCAGCGAAGCGCGCGTGACGACCGCTTCTCCCGCCTCGGCGCGGTTCTTGGTGGAGGCCACTGGCGCGATGACGGATCTCGCCTCGGCCACTCGTGTGACGCGCTGCTTTTGCGCCTCTGCCTGTCGCGATCCGTCGCGCGGAACATAGTCGCTCCCGCCGGAAAGTTGGTAAAACGCAACAAAAAGAAAAGCGAACGTCGCCGGGACGTAAAGTTTCATCGGCGGCCCCCCAGAGCACTCGGTAACAGTAGCAGACGGATATGATTCTATCCGATTCGGTAGGTATTTACATCGGGGAAAACCCGACTTGCTTTCCCTGTTGCATCAAGGCCTCAAACTCAGATCGGGTTCCCGACTGATTGCCGCCTCTTGCCCGGTGCGCTGGGAGCCACTATCACCCCTGCCATGAGCGATCTTTTCGATGAAGAAGCGGGCCTGCCGTCGCTGGTCTCCGAACCCCTCCGCCGCGCGATTGGCGAGCGCTACCTGACCTATGCGCTCTCGACGATCATGCACCGCGCCCTGCCGGATGCCCGCGACGGGATGAAGCCGGTGCACCGCCGCATTCTCTTTGCGATGCGGGAATTGCGGCTGGCCTCAAGCGGGGGCTTCCGGAAATCGGCGAAGATTTCCGGCGACGTGATGGGCAACTACCACCCGCATGGCGATGCCGCGATCTACGACGCGATGGCCCGCCTCGCGCAGGATTTCAACGTCCGCTACCCGCTCGTCGACGGCCAAGGCAACTTCGGCAATATCGACGGCGATAACCCCGCCGCCTCGCGTTACACCGAAGCGCGCCTCACCGCTGCCGCCGAAGCGCTTCTTGTGGGGCTCGACGAGGATTCTGTCGATTTCCGCCCCAACTATGATGGCACGCTGCGCGAACCCATCGTGCTGCCCGCCGCCTTCCCGAACCTTCTGGCCAACGGCTCCTCGGGGATCGCCGTGGGGATGGCCACCAATATTCCACCTCATAACCTCGATGAATTGGTGGCGGCCTGCCTGCATCTCATCAAATCCCCCGATGCGCGCGATGAAACGCTTCTGCAATACGTGCCCGGCCCCGATTTCCCGACGGGCGGCGTGATCGTCGAACCGCCTGAAAGCATTGCCGAAACCTATCGCACGGGGCGCGGATCTTTCAGGCTTCGGGCGAAATGGGAGGTCGAGGATCTGGGGCGCGGCCAGTGGCAGATCGTGGTCACGGAAATCCCCTATCAGGTGCAGAAATCGAAGTTGATCGAGCGCCTCGCGGAAGTGATCCAGACCAAGAAAGTGCCCGCCCTCGCCGATGTGCGCGATGAAAGCGCCGAGGATGTGCGCATCGTGCTCGAACCGCGCGCCCGCACTGTGGAACCCGACATGCTCATGGGCATGCTCTTCCGCAATTCCGATCTGGAAATCCGCTTCTCGCTCAACATGAACGTGCTGATCGACGGGCTGACGCCGAAAGTCTGCTCGCTGAAAGAAGTGCTGCGCGCCTTCCTCGATCACCGCCGCGAAGTGCTCTTGCGCCGCTCGCGCCACCGGATGGAGAAGATCGACCACCGTCTGGAAGTGCTCGAAGGCCTGATCATCGCCTTCCTGAACCTCGACCGCGTGATCGACATCATCCGCTACGACGACGCCCCCAAAGAGGCCCTCATGGCCGAAGACTGGGGCAAGAGCCATGTGCGGGCGACGAACGAGAAGGATTACCTCTCGCCCCTGCCCGCAAAAGGCGAGGGTGAACTTACCGAAGTGCAGGCCGAAGCCATCCTCAACATGCGCCTGCGCTCTCTGCGCCGCCTTGAGGAAATGGAACTGAACCGCGAGCGCGACGCCCTCATGGAAGAACGCGCGGGCCTCGAAGACCTGCTCGACGATCCCCGCCTGCAATGGGGCCGCATTTCCGACGAGCTGCGCGAGGTGCGCAAGCAATTCGGCAAAGACGCCCCCGGCGGTGCCCGTCGCACTGCCTTTGCCGAGGCGGGCGTGGTTGAAGACGTGCCGCTTGAAGCGATGATCGAACGCGAACCCATCACCGTGATCTGCTCGCAAATGGGCTGGGTCCGCGCGATGAAGGGCCATATCGATCTGGCGGCGGAACAGAAGTTCAAGGACGGCGACGGCCCCGCCTTCGCTTTCCACGCCGAAACCACCGACAAACTGCTGATCTTCGCCTCCACAGGGCGGTTCTATACGGTCCAAGCCGCCAACCTCCCCGGCGGGCGCGGCATGGGCGAACCCCTGCGCCTGATGGTGGATCTGCCGAACGAAGCCCAGATCCTCGACATCTTCGCGCATCAGGCAGGCCGGAAACTGCTTGTGGCCTCGTCCGCGGGCGACGGTTTCGTGGTGCCGGAAGACGAGGTTGTGGCGCAAACACGCACGGGCAAACAGGTGCTGAACCTCGGCGACGGCGTGCGCGCTCTCGTCTGCCGCCCCGTTACAGGCGATCACGTGGCATGCGTGGGCGAAAACCGCAAAGTGCTGGTCTTCCCCTTGGAAGAACTCCCCGAAATGGGCCGGGGCAAGGGCGTGCGCCTGATGAAGTTCAAAGACGGCGGGCTTTCGGATGCCACCACCTTTGCGCTGGCCGAGGGCCTCAGCTGGAAAGACCCGGCAGGCCGCACGCGCAGCGAGACCGAGCTGGACGAATGGCTCGGCAAACGCGCCAGCGCCGGACGGATGGCCCCGCGCGGCTTCCCGCGCGACAACAAGTTCAACTGACGGGATAAAGGGGGGCTGTCTGCCCCCCTCTGCCTGCGGCATTCACCCCCCGAGGATATTTCCGAAAGAGAAAGTCATAAGGGTTTGGCCATCAGCCAGACGCCGCCTTCGGGGCGAAGGGTGAGGATCATCACCGGATCGGGTGTGCGCCCTGGGACAAGGCTGAACGCGAAGCGTGAGAGGAGTGTGGCGAGGATGATCACCGATTCCTGCAGGGCGAAAGATGCGCCGATGCAGATGCGCGGGCCGTCACCGAAGGGCAGGTAGCTGTAGCGTTCGGGTTTTTCTGCCGCGAGCCAGCGTTCGGGGCGGAAAGCGTCGGGTTCGCTCCAGAGCATCTTGTGACGGTGCAGGGTGTAGATCGGGATCATCACCGTATCTCCTGCGCGGATTTCGCGCCCGCCGAGGGTGTCGGGGCTTTGGGCGGTGCGGCTCACGAGGGCGGCAGGCGGGTAGAGCCGGAGCGTTTCGTCGACGATGGCGCGGATATAGGGCAGGTTCGGCACATCCTCGGCGGTGGCTGTCCGCCCGTTCAAAACGCTTTGCGCCTCTTCGCGGGCGCGCGCCTGACGCTCCGGGTCGAAAGCCGCGAGATAGAGCGCCCATCCCAGCGTGAGAGCCGTGGTTTCATGGCCTGCGACGATAAAGGTGAGGAGATTGTCGCGCAGTTCCTCTGTGTTCATCTGGCGCTTGGTTTCGGGGTCGACGCCGGCAAGGAGGAGGTCCAAGAGATCGGGCACGGGTTTGGGCCCGCTCTCGCGCCGCGCATTGACCGCGTGATCGGCCACACGTTTCATTTCCTTGAGTGCGCTTCCCGCGATCATCCGGCCGGGGCGCGGCACCCATGTCGGCAGGCCCAGGATGTCGAAGAGCGAGATCTTGCCGGTTTCGGCGATATAGCCGTCGATTGCGCGGTGCACGGCGGCGCGGTCGAGCCCGCGTTCTCCCGAAAATGTGACATCCGAGATCACTTCATAGGTCGTTGTCACCATTTCGGCGGCCACATCCACCGCGCGCTTGCCTCCGGCGATGGCGATCCGTTCGGTGGCGCGGTCGGCGGCAAGGCTCATCATCGGTGCGAGATTGGCGATGTTGCGATGAGTGAAGGCAGGGGCCGCGGCGCGGCGCTGCCAGCGCCAATGCGCGCCTTCCGCAATGAAGAGGCTTTCACCAATCGCGGGTTTCAGGAGGTTCTTCGTAACATCGGACTTCGGGTAATTGTCGAGGTTTTCCAAAAGGATGCGACGAAGCGCGCCCGGATCCATCACCATGTGCCAGCGCTTGCCTGTCTTGCCCGACACCATCGGCTGGCGCGTGGCGATTTCCGGCAGGATCGAGAGCACATTGCGCCGCGCCGCCTTGAGGCTGCCGAGAATGCCCAGAGGTTCTGTTGCCAGAGGCACGCGCGCGGGCAGGGGGCTTTCACTTGCGGCAGCGATCGGGCCATCCATGGCAAAACCTCCGTTTCACCCAAAGCTAGGGCACGGGCAGGCGATCTTCAATCGGGTGCCAGCGATTGCACCAGAGGGCTTTGGCCGCTATCCCAAGGAGGCCCAGAAGAAAGGTGCCCCATGTTCCGATCCCTTGCGATTCTCTGTGTTCTGGCCTTGGCCGCTTGCACCAATTCCAACGATCTGGGCCGTGCCCCCGTGCCGCTGGGCGATTTCGCCTTGGGCTATAATGTTGTGGTTGCGCCGAAGATGGTGAAGGGGCCTGTCAGCCGCGAGGCCACCGAAGAGGAGTGGAAAGCCGCGCTCACCACGGCCATCGACGAGCGTTTCCGCCGCTACGATGATCTGGGTTCGAAACTCTATCACCTCGGGGTGTCCGTTGAGGGCTATGTTTTGGCCGAACCGGGCATTCCGATTGTGCTCAGCCCGAAATCGGTGCTGATCATCAACCTCACCGTCTGGGATGATGCTGCGCAAGCCAAGCTCAACTCCGAACCGCATCAACTCACCATTCTCGAAAGTGCGTCCGGAAAATCGATCCTCGGGTCTGGCCTGACGCAGTCGAAGGAAGAGCAGATGGCCGCGCTTTCAAGCAATGCCGCCAAGGAAATCCAGAACTGGATGGCCAAGCAGATGGCGGAAGAGAAATGGTTCGGCGGGCCGCAGGGGGGCAAAACGGCTCCGGTTGAGGAAGTCCCTGAAATCACAGAGGATATTCCGCAGGTCGAAATGGCTCCCGCCACCCCCGCTGCCAAGAAGAAAAAGCTTCTGAAAACCGAGGACGCGGCTAAACCGCTTCTGCCCGACGAGACGATTTTCGAGCCGGAAGTGGCCCCGCACCCGCCTGCGGCTCCAAGCGCGGGATAACGGTGAAAGACGCTTGATTTTCCCGGCTCAGGTCAATAAATCGCGCCCGGAGTGAAACCGGGCCCGTGGGGCCCCTGAACACGAGGCGCCCGACAC
>RFUP01000133.1 GCA_009922885.1 Paracoccaceae bacterium | reverse complement strand
CCATTGCGGAAATCTTCCGCGAAGAACTCACTGCCCGCGCCTCTGCCCGCGTCCCGGAGGCCGAAAGTTGCCGCACATGGGGCCGCACCCCGCACCGCGGCCTCGCCCTTCTAAGCCTCGGCCTCTTGGCCCTAATGGCCGCCGTGGTTCTCTGGCCAAAGGTAATCGTCTCCGCTCTGGTTCTTTGGGCAATCTTTGCCATGGCGCTCTCTGCCCTTCACAAGATCTCGGCCGTTTTCGCCTTCCTCGCCTTCCCAGACCCACCTTCCGCCCCCCCCTCCGAACTCACTCAGATGCCCAGAATTTCGGTCCTCGTGCCGCTTTTCCGGGAACCCGAAATTGCACAGGTGTTGGTTCGGCGCATCTCGCGCCTGACTTACCCAAAACACCTACTGGATGTCGTTCTGGTATTGGAAGAAACCGACACGATCACCCGTGATGCCCTTGAAAACGCTTCATTTCCTCCGTGGATGCGCAAAATCATCGTGCCCGATGGCCAACCGCGCACCAAACCGCGCGCCATGAATTACGCGCTCGATTTCTGCAAAGGTGACATCCTCGGTATCTGGGATGCCGAGGATGCCCCGGAACCAAACCAGCTTGATCTCGTCGCCGAAAAATTCCGCACGGCCCCACCCGATCTCGTTTGCCTCCAAGGCGCGCTAGACTTTTATAACCCGAAGCAAAACTGGCTCGCCCGCTGCTTCACCATTGAATACGCCTCGTGGTTTCGCACCGTCCTGCCCGGTCTTTGCCGGATGGGTTTCGCCATTCCCCTCGGCGGTACTACCCTCTTTTTCCGCCGCGACGTGCTTGAACAGTTGGGCGGCTGGGACGCCCATAACGTCACGGAAGATGCCGACCTCGGTTTCCGTCTGGCCCGTCACGGCTACCGCACTGGCATGATCGCAACTGCAACCGGGGAAGAGGCCAATTGCAAAGCCTGGCCCTGGGTCAAACAGCGCTCCCGCTGGCTGAAGGGCTACATGGTCACCTATCTCGTCGCCATGCGAAGCCCTGCGCGCCTCTGGCGTGAACTTGGCCCTTGGAAATTCATCGGCTTCCAGACGCATTTCATCACAGCGCTGTCGCAATTCCTGTTGGCCCCGCTCCTCTGGTCATTCTGGTTGATTTTCTTCGGCCTGCCCCACCCGCTGGACGGCCTCGTGCCCAGAGAGTGGATCCTGACGATGGGCATGTTTTTTCTGGGCTTCGAGTGCATCACCGTCGCCATCGGCGCGATCTCAGTCTCACGGCCCGAGCACAGGCATCTTCTGCCTTGGGTGCCAACGCTGCATCTCTACTTTCCGCTGGCAACACTCGCTGCCTACAAGGCGCTTTGGGAGCTCCTCTTCGCCCCCTTCTATTGGGACAAGACCACGCATGGCCTCTCCCTCACGGCAAGCGGCCACAAGCCTGGCGGGTCATTCGATGCTTTTCAAAGCCCCTGAATCAAGCTTGAGACGCGTCACGAAAGCCTTTGAAATATGGGACTTGAGCGCCTCGTAAGCGGCCTCTTCGTCCCGGTTCTCGATGGCCGACACAATGGCGGAATGCTCGTTCAACGCATCCTCGCCCCGCCCGCGCGCCGCGAGCGAGGTCGTCGCCATCAGCGCCATCGAACGGTGCACGAGGTCGAGTTGCTGCACGAGATAGCGATTGTGCGACGCCAGATGGATCTGCTTGTGGAAACGCCGATTGGCCCGGCTCAGTGCCTTCGGGGATCCTACCAATTCCATATCCGCCTCAACCATTTCCCGCAGAACCCGCATTTCCTCAGGCGTCGCATGGCGCGCCGCAAGCCGTGCCGCGAGCCCCTCAAGCTCGGAGCGCACCGCGTAAAGCTCCGCAAGCTGGTTATGGTCGAGAGACGCCACGATCAAGCTCCGCCCATCTCGAGCAAGAAGACTTTGCGTTTCAAGGCGTTGCAACGCTTCACGCACCGGTGTTCGCGACACGCCAAAGCGGTCTGCCAATTCGCTTTCCACCAAGCGATCACCGGGGCGATAGATCCCGCTGTCGATCGCTTCGAGGATCAGAGTATAGGCATCCTTCTGTGTGGATTTGACATCCGCCATTTTTGCTCTCCCCGCAATTCCGAGCGACCCTATGGCCCGCGTCACGCCTGATCAAGGCACTGTTGCCGACAAGATGGCTCCGAGATAGACCTTTCTCATGCCACGCGACAAATTCTCACACGTCTCCACATGGGTCTTCGACCTCGACAACACACTCTATCCTCCGTCGATGCGTCTCTTCGACCAGATCGAGGTGCGGATGACGGATTACGTGATGACGGAGCTACGGGTCGACAGGAGCGAAGCGGACCGCTTGCGCCGCCATTACTGGAAATCCTATGGCACAACGCTGGCTGGCTTGATGCGGGAACACAGCATCGACCCCCTGCCATATCTACAGAACGTGCACGACATCGATTTCTCGGTTCTCCAGCCGGATCAATTACTTGCAAGCCGTATCCGCGCCTTGCCCGGGCGGAAAATCGTCTACACGAACGGCTCGGCCCCATATGCCGAACGCGTTTTGCAAGCGCGCGGGTTGGACGGCCTTTTTGAAGCAATCTACGGCGTGGAACACGCGGATTTCCATCCCAAGCCAGAAGCGAGAGCCTTCGATACCGTCTTCGGGAAAGCCCGTCTTAACCCTCAAACCTCCGCAATGTTTGAGGATGATCCTCGCAATTTGGCCGTGCCCCATGCCATGGGTATGAAGACCGTTTTGGTGGGCGATACCCCCGAAAACGCGGAACATGTCCATCACCACACCACTGATCTGGCAACGTTTTTGGGCGAAATCGGATAGGAGCGTGCGGCAGGTCGCCACGCTGCGACAAGATGCTTCTGGTATTCATATTCTGGAATGTTAACTCCGACATACACGTTTTCTGGAGTAGATCATGACCGAAATGACCACCAATGCCGCAGAGCATCATACCGACACGCAGGACACGTCGACGACCGAGAAGCGCCTGCTTGTCTCGGTTCTTTTCGCGGTCTTAGCATGGGGGCTTTCCTTCTGGACCTGGGGCGTGCCCGGCCTTTACATCCCGGCTGTGGCCATGGTTCCGGTGATGTACACAATTCTTATCGTGATTAGCCGGGGATGACCGTTTGACGCTTGGACGCCCCCTGCATTGCGGCCTAGATTGCCGCGCAGGAGGCTCCGATGCTGAACTTCGATTATGACATTCTGGTATCCGGCGGCGGCGTTGCCGGATTGACCGCGGCAGCCGTGTTTGGGGCGGCTGGATTTTCCGTCCTTTGCGTAGACCCGACAGCCCCCGTGATCGAGCGGGATGCGGATGGGTCTGACCTGCGCACGACCGCCTTTCTTCAGCCCTCGCAAGCGCTTCTGGAGCGAGCAGGGATCTGGGAGCGGCTCGCGCCATTCGCCGCGCCTTTGCAGATCATGCGGATCGTCGATGCCGGCGGGCCGATCGCCGAGCCGAGAATTATCAAGGATTTCAACGCCTCGGACATCTCGGAGCGGCCATTTGGTTGGAACCTGCCCAACTGGCTCTTGCGCCGCGAGATGCTGGCGCGGCTCAGGGAATTGCCGAATGTGACGTTCCGGCCGGGCGTCGGGACGCAGTCCCTTTTTACCCGTGAAGCCGAGGCGCGCGTGGGGTTGAGCGATGGCACTCGGGTGCGGGTGAAGCTGGTTATTGCTGCCGACGGACGGATGAGCCCGATGCGGGAGGCAGCGGGAATTTCCGTTAAAACAACGCGTTACGGGCAGAAGGCCTTGGCCTTTGCGGTGACGCACCCGATCCCGCATGAGAATGTATCCACCGAGATCCACCGCTCTGGTGGGCCGTTCACCATAGTGCCTTTGCCAGATTGGCAGGGGGTGCCCTCTTCGGCGATCGTCTGGATGGAAGAAGGGCCCGAAGCCCTGCGCTTGGCGGGACTGCCGGAGGCGGAGTTCGAAGCGGCGATGAACGAGCGTTCGTGCTTGCTTTTCGGCCCCCTGAAACTGGCTTCGCGGCGCACTGTTTGGCCGATCATCAGCCAGCAGGCAGAGCGTATGTCCTCGGAAAGATTGGCTTTAATGGCGGAGGCCGCGCATGTGGTGCCGCCTATCGGGGCGCAGGGGCTGAACATGAGCCTTGGCGATTTGCGCGTGCTTCTGGAGTTGGCGGAGGCTGCGCCGGAGCGGTTGGGAGATCGGGCGATGCTCGATACCTATCACCGCCGCCGTCATGCGGAGGTGGTGGCGCGGGTGACGGGGATTGATCTGTTGAACCGCGCGTCGATGGCGTCGTCGCAGCCGATGCGGGATTTGCGGGCGAAGGGGTTGGATGCGATCTATTCCCTTGGGCCGATCCGCAAGACCATGATGCAGCTCGGGCTCGGGGCGCGCGGGTAAGGTTTGGGTAAGACCCGTTACCAGAGTATGACCGCCCCGCGCGAGGGGAATAGCCAAGGCCCACACAAGGGCCTTGGCTTATTTTGTGGCTCAGAGAACCTTATCCACCACGGTTTGTAGCCGCTGGAGCGTTGCGGGCACATCGTAGAGTTTGTCGAGGCCGAAGAGGCCGAGGCGGAAGGTGCGGAAGCCTTCGGGTTCGTCGCATTGCAGCGGCACGCCTGCGGCGATTTGCATGCCTTCAGCCAAGAATTTCTTTCCGTTCTGCACATCGGGATCGCTCGTGTAGCTGACCACGACACCCGGAGCGCCGAAGCCATCGGCGGCGACGGACTGGATGCCCTTGGCTTTCAGCATAGCGCGGACGCCGTTACCCAACTCCCATTGGGCCGCACGGAGTTTCTCGAAGCCGTAATCGCGGGTTTCGATCATCGTGTCGCGGAAGGCGCGCAGGGCATCGGTGGGCATGGTGGCGTGATAGGCATGGGCGCCGTCTTCGTAGGTTTTCATGATCGCGCGCCATTTCTTGAGGTCGATGGCGAAGCTGTCGCAATTGGTGTTTTCGAGCTTTTCCAATGCCTTGGCGGACATCATCACGAGACCGGCGGAGGGCGATGCGGACCAGCCCTTTTGCGGCGCGGAGATCAGCACGTCGACGCCCGTGGCCTTCATATCGACCCATGCACAGCCCGAGGCGATGCAATCGAGCACCATGAGCGCGCCCACGTCATGGGCGGCGTCAGCGAGGGCTTTGATGTAGTCGTCGGGCAGGATCATGCCTGCGGAGGTTTCCACATGGGGGGCGAAAACCGCATCGGGGCGGGTTTCGCGGATGGCGGCGGTGACTTCCTCGATGGGGGCCGGAGCGAAAGGCGACGTGACCGAGTTGCCTGCCTGACGCGCCTTGAAAACCGTTGTTTTTGCAGTGAATTTTCCGGCGTCGAAGATTTGCGACCAGCGGAAGGAGAACCAGCCGTTGCGCACGACGAGGGCGTGGGCATTGGTGCCGAACTGGCGCGCCACGGCTTCCATCGCGTAGGTGCCGCCACCGGGGACGAGAGCCACGCCATCGGCTTGGTAGACGTCTTTCAACATCTCCGAGATATCGCGCATAACCCCTTGAAAGGATTTGGACATATGGTTGAGCGAGCGATCCGTGAAAACAACGGAAAATTCAAGCAGACCATCGGGATCGACGGTATCGAGCAATGCGGGCATGGATGTCTCCTTCTCTCTTGGAACCATGCCTAGTCGCAGAAAATGCGAAAAGCAAAGCCTACTGTGGCATACAAACGGGCGGTTTCCGAAGGGTATGGATTGCGTATGGCATGTGTATGGCTTGCGTCATGACGTAATGGCCTGACGCGGCTCTCGGGCGTTGCGTTAAGAAGGTTTTCAGATTTCAGAGTGGGCCGGGGCGGCGCTCTTCCGAAAGGAGGACGTTGGCTTCGACGCTGCCGACGCCCGGAAGGGTCATGACGCGGCGGCGAAGCACGCGTTCGAAGTCGGCAATATCGCGGGCGACGACGCGGAGGCGGTAATCGTAAAGCCCGAGGATGTGTTCGACGGTTTGCACCTCGGGGATGGCGGTGACGGCGCGCTCGAAGTCTTCGAGGCTAACGCGGCCCTTGGTGGCGAGTTTGACGCCGAGAAAGACGGTGACGCCGAAGCCCAGACGCTCGGCATCCAGCACGACGCGGCGGCCCGCGATGACGCCCGCCTCTTCCAAGCGGCGGATGCGCCGCCATGCGGCGGGTTGCGAGAGGCCCAAGGCGCGACCAAGGGCGCCTGCGCTTTGGGTGGCGTCTTGTTGGAGGGCGCGGAGGAGGGCGCGGTCCGTCTCGTCGAGGTCGATCATACGGGCAGGCCCTCTTTCGACTTGATCCGCGCCACATGCATAAGGGCTTCGATATCGGCAATGTGGGGCAAGGTGAGGATGCGTTCGCGCCAGATGTGCTGGTAATGGGCGATGTCGCGGGCGATGACCGACAGGCGGACGTCGACGCGGCCAAGGAAGGTCTGGATTTCGAGGAGTTCCGGCACCTCGCATGACGCATAGCCTCCGCTAGCACGGCAAGCGCAAGGCGCCGCATCGGGCAGAATGCTTCATGCGGG
>RFUP01000132.1 GCA_009922885.1 Paracoccaceae bacterium | reverse complement strand
GAGGATTCGAACCCCCGACCTACGGTACCCAAAACCGTCGCGCTACCAGACTGCGCTACGCCCCGACGATGTTGCCTCTACCGTCCTCGAACGGAAAAGGGAAGCCCTTAACAGGGCCAATATGCAGCCTCGCCAAAGATCGGGTGCCGCATCTCGGCCCCCACCCCGATCCCGAGCGCTTTCGCCAAACCGCCATTGATTTCGAGAACCGCGCGCACGCCATTGCCGCCGGGAATGAGCGTCTCGTCTCCGGGAATGGCATTCGAATGGATTGCCTTCACGCGCCCGCGCTCGTCGACGAACAACATGTCCAGCGGTATTAGAGTATTCTTCATCCAGAAGGCCGCGAATTGCGGGCGCGGGTAAACAAAGAGCATCCCTGCCCCTCGCGCCAGTTTTTCGCGGAACATCAGCCCTTGGGCGCGCTCTTCTGCATCATCGGCCAGCTCGACACTGAACCGCGCCGAACCGCCTTGCCAGCGCAGATGAACTTCAGAGGGAGAGCAGGTGGCCACCAAAAGAGGCCCGGCCATGATGCCAAGAACACCTGACGCCACCCAAATCTTTAGTCGTGAGACTTCTTCAGCCCAGCTTCCCATGCGAGAACTTCCGTCGCCATCCGGCCACGCTTGCCCTCGATCACGCGCAGCGCCACAGCCTCACCCGGAAGAAGATCCGCAAAACCGGAGCGACGCAAGACCTCGATGTGCACGAACACATCTTCGGCACTGCCGAACACATTGGCAAAACCAAAGCCCTTGGCCTTGTCAAACCACTTCACGCGCGCAGGCTCCAAAGGCGCCGAACGGATGATCTCCGGGTCGATCCCCTCAAAATCCGCCAAGGCTGGCGTATCGGAAGGATGCGGCGGCTGGATCGAAATCACTTCGATTGCCTGAACCCCACGGTCCGTCTTTTGCGCGGAGATCTCGATGCGCGCTCCATCTGCAACGGAGCTTTGGCCGAAATTTCTCAGGACATTGGCATGCAGAAGGATATCGTTACCACCTTCATCAGCCACTACAAAACCGAACCCCTTTACGGGATCAAACCACTTTACCTGCCCCATTACCCGACGCGGGTCGTTTTTCACGTCTGTCACGGTTGGTATATCCACTAATTCCCCCAAGAGCGGGGTCCTGCTCTGTATGTCTCACGCAAGCCGCTGGATTCAAGCGTGTAATTTTTCCACTACTGCATTTCACGTGACGTGAACGTCACGGGTTCAGGCGTGCCACAACCCACGGTTCCCCTGGCTTTCCGCGCCTCCAGACAAACCGATCATGCAGGCGAAACGCGCCATCTGCCCAGAATTCTATCTCGAAGGGCTGAATTCGATAACCTCCCCAAAAGGGTGGACGCGGGGGATTTGTGCCCTTCAGCGCTGTCACTTTAGCAACTTCCGCCATCAAATTGGCGCGGCTGATCAACGGGCGCGATTGTTTCGACGCCCACGCGCCGAGGCGACTCTTCAAGCTACGCGACGCGTAATAGTCATCCGCCTGCGGCCCGTCCTCCCGCTCCACGCGCCCCCGCACGCGGATCTGCCGCCGCAGCGACTTCGAATGCAAAACGAAGGCCGCATAGCCCGCCTGATCGATCTCGCCCGCCTTGGCACTCTCGTAATTGGTGTAAAAAACAAATGCCCCCTCGGCGTTCCCATGCGCCTCGATTTCCTTCAAAAGCACCATCCGCGCATTCGGCCTGCCTTCCGAATCCACCGTAGAAAGCGCAATCGCATTCGGATCGTTGATCTCCACGGCCGTTGCATCGTCCAGCCAACGCTGCGCGATTACGAAAGGATCATCACCCTCGAAAATTCCGGTTCTGTCGCTCATCCGAATCCTCCGTTTCCTCACCGCTACCGCGTTTTCGCGCCCTTGTCCCGCCCCCGCCCTTGCGAGCCCGCGCGCGACACCGTAAACGATTGGCATACCAACTAGGCGGGGACACCGGAATGTCGAATTCTCTCATGGCCGGAAAGCGTGGCCTGATCATGGGCTTGGCCAATGACAAATCCATCGCATGGGGCATTGCCAAGGCCTGCGCCGATGCCGGCGCCGAGCTGGCCTTCACCTATATGGGCGATGCCTTCCGCAAACGCGTCGAACCGCTCGCCGCAGAACTCGGCGTCACCAAGCTTTACGATTGCGATGCCTCCAGCTCCGAAAGCCTCGATGCCACCTTCGAGGCCCTCGGCAAGGATTGGGACAAGCTCGACTTCATCGTCCACGCCATCGGCTTCTCCGACAAGAACGAGTTGCGCGGCCGCTATATCGAAACCTCGCGCCAGAACTTCCTGATGACCATGGACATCAGCTGCTACAGCTTCACCGCCGTGATGCAGCGCGCCGAGAAGATGATGAAAGGCGGCGGCTCCGCCCTCACCCTCACCTATTACGGTGCCGAACAGGTAATGCCGCATTATAACGTCATGGGCCTCGCCAAAGCCGCGCTCGAAGCTTCGGTGAAATACCTCGCCGAAGACCTCGGCAAAGACGGCATTCGCGTCAACGCCATCTCCGCCGGCCCGATCAAAACGCTCGCCGCGTCAGGCATTGGCGATTTCCGCTACATTCTGAAGTGGAACGAACTGAACTCGCCCCTCCGCCGCAACGTAACCATCGAGGATGTCGGCAAATCCGCGCTCTACCTCCTCTCGGATCTAGGCTCGGGCGTCACAGGTGAAAACCTCCACGTCGACGCAGGCTATCACGTCGTCGGCATGAAAGCCGTCGACGCCCCCGATATCGACGTCGTCACCGGGAGAAAAGAATGACCACCGACCGCCTCCCCCACGAAAAAGGCTTCCACGTCTCCTGGGATCAGATCCACCGCGACGCCCGTGCCCTCGCATGGCGTCTGCAAGGTCAGGGCCCCGATGAAGGCAACTGGCGCGCTGTCGTCGCCATCACCCGCGGCGGCATGGCCCCCGCGATGATCGTCGCCCGCGAACTCGACATCCGCACCGTCGATACGATCTCGGTCAAATCCTACAACCACCAGAACCAGACCGAAGCCCGCGTCCTCAAAGCCCCCGATGCGGCAATGATGGGCAATGGCGAAGGCATCCTCGTGGTTGATGACCTCGTCGATTCCGGCAAAACCCTTGAACTGGTGCGCTCGCTCTACCCGAAAGCGCATTTCGCCACGGTCTACGCCAAGCCGAAGGGCAAGCCGCAGGTCCACACCTATATCACCGAGGTGAGCCAGGACACCTGGATCTTCTTCCCGTGGGACATGGCGCTCCAATACGTCCAACCCATCCGTGGGTCCGACTAACACTTTCTCTTTGCTAAATATCCCGGGGTCCGGGGCAGCGCCCCGGGTCCCTCCGTCCGAGAGGGACCCTATCATGACACTCACCCGCACCGCCTCCACTGTCGCTCCCCCCGTGATGGAAGCGCGCCGCTGGATTTCCGGCGTCACTTTCCCGCCCGAACGCCCGCTTCTGAACGTGAGCCAAGCCGCGCCCGTCGATCCGCCGATCGAAGCGATGCGGCAGGAAATGGCCCGTGTGGCGCTCGAAGTGCCCTCGGCCCATCTCTATGGCCCCGTGCTTGGCTTGCCCGAGTTGCGCGCCGAAGTCGCCAAGCAGTTTTCGGAAGCTTACGGCGGAGCATTGACGCCGGAAAACGTCTGCATCACCTCCGGCTGCAATCAGGCCTTCTGCGCCGCGCTCGAAACCATGACCTCGGAAGGAGATGAAGTTCTCCTCCCAACCCCTTGGTACTTCAACCATAAAATGTGGCTCGATATGATCGGCGTCTCCGCCGTTCCGATCCCGCCCGGCCCCGGCCTTCTGCCCCGCGTCGAAGATGCCGAGGCGCTGATCACGGCGAAAACCCGCGCCATCGTGCTCGTCACTCCGAACAATCCGGGCGGTGTCGAATATCCCGCCGATCTGGTGGGCGCGTTCTTCGATCTCGCCCGCCGCCACGGGCTGAAGCTCCTTGTCGATGAAACCTACCGCGATTTCGACAGCCGCTCCGGCGCACCCCATGATCTTCTCACCCGCGAAGGCTGGGATAGCACGTTGATCCAGCTCTATTCCTTCTCCAAAGCCTATCGCCTCACCGGTCACCGTGTCGGTGCCATGGTGGCCAGCCCCGAAACGCTGGCGGAATGCGAGAAGTTCCTCGACACCGTCACCATCTGCCCGAACCAGATCGCCCAGCACGCCGCCCTTTGGGGCATGCAGAACCTCGGCCAATGGCTCGGCGGTGAACGCGCCGAAATCCTCGCGCGCCGCGCCGCCATCGAAGCGGGCTTCCCGCTCTTGGCCGCCAAAGGCTGGAAACTGCTCGGCTGTGGCGCTTATTTCGCGTGGATGGAACACCCGTTCAATGAGCCCTCCGACGCCCTCGCCAAGCACCTCGTGCATGACGCGGGCATCCTCGCCCTTCCCGGCACGATGTTTACCCCCGAGGGTGACGCATTCGGCAAGAAGGGCCTGCGCATCGCCTTCGCAAACATTGACGCCTCTGGTATTTCCGAGCTTTTCCAAAGGCTTGCGGCGATATCCTGACACGATTGAAGCGCTCAATCATTTCACTAAAATATGTAGGCACAGCACATCATTATCTCTATGGTTGAGTAAGACCCTGCGGCCTGCCGTTAAATGAGTGGAAGAGTATCTGTGAAACTGGTTCTGGCTGACGATCATCCGATCTTTCTTGCAGGTCTTGAACGCCTTCTTGGATCAGAGCCGGATTTCGACGTGGTTGCCCGCACTTCCGATGGCGATGCGCTCCTTGAAGCGCTTCGCCTCCACCGCCCGGACATCGCCTTGATCGATCTCTCCATGCCCGGCCCCGGCCCGGAAGCGATCATCTCCACCATCGAGGCCGAAGGGCTGGCAGGTGCCGTCGTGGCGCTCACCATGCATCTGGAACCGGGCTATGCAGAAAAGCTCTTCCGCCTCGGTTTGAATGGCTACGTCGTCAAGGAATCTGCCTTCGATGAACTCCGCACCGCGCTCCGTGCCGTTCATGGCGGCGATAGTTTCATCAGCGCAGCCGTGCTCGCCGCCAGCGCTCCCCCCGGCTCTTTTGAACTGACCGAACGCGAATTGAGTTGCCTCAAACTCGCCGCCGAGGGCCTCACCTCCAAAATGATCGGCCGCGAGCTTGATGTCACCGAACGCACCGTGCGCTTCCATTTCTCCAACATTTGCCGAAAGCTCGACGTGCAGCGCCGGACAGAAGCCATCGCGGCCGCCTTGCGGGCAGGCATCATCCAGCTGTGACGGTGCTGCGCGCCCTCCTCCTCACTCTCGCCGCCCTCCTCTGGGCGGGAACCGCGTCTGCCGAACCCCTCCTCGATCTCTCCGGCCATAGCCGCGTTCACTCCGGTGACGATCCGGCTTGGGCTGATCCCGATTTCGACGACAGCCAATGGCCCACCCGCGCCTTCCCCCTGAACAGCGGCTGGCGCGACCAAGGCGGCGATGCCAGCGATCTGGTCTACTGGCAGCGCATCCCTTTCGCCATGGCACCAGACCTGCCCGACGAACCCGTCCTCGTGTTGGGATCGGTTCTGGGGGCCGACCGCGTCTTCCTCAACGGCACCGAAATCGGCGCATTCGGGAATTTCCGCTCTGATCTTCTGACTTGGGAAACCACCACAATCACCGTCGGAACAAGGCTTTACGCCTTCGACCGCGCTCTCCTGCGAGAAAACGCCCCCAATGTGATCGCCATCCGCCACGCCCGCTTCTATCTGCAGAATGCAGGCGTTCTCGATGGCCCCACAGCCATCACGAGCCATGCCATAGCCTTCAGGATCGCAGGCCCGAAAGACGCGCGCTATCGCAATTTCGCAGCCGTCCTCCTCTTCGTCGATCTCGCGGGCATGCTGGCCTTTATCGTCTATGCGCTCGCTGGCCCGAAAGACCGCATGACCTTTTGGCTCGCGGTCTCCTTCATCGGTTTTGCCGCCACCGCCGTGCCCCTTTCGGCGCTGATCCGCGAACTGAACATCGTTCCGGGCACGCTGGAACTCGCCATGGTGAAGGTCAATCTCGCCGCTGTCGCGGGCCTGCCCGAATTCGTCGTGCTTTTGTTGGGGCGGCGCTTCCCGAAACGCCTCCGTGTGCCGCAACTCCTTGTCGTTGCCGCCATTCTGATATCCTGGCCATTGCCCGGTGAGCCTTGGCAAGGCCTCAACCATATCTCGTCCCTGCTCTGGCTTCCTTCGGCACTTTCGCTCATCTTCGGCACCGCGCTGCTGGCGGGCCACTCGGCATGGCAGGGCAACAGGCTCGGCTGGATCATGCTTGCCGCCATCGCGACGATCCTTCTCGGCTATACGATCGACATCCTGGTCGCGGATCGCCGCTTCATCCTCTTTACAGGCTTTGAAGTGCGTGTCTTCACCGTCCGCCTGTTTCCGTTTTTCCTCCTCACCGCCGCTCTCGTGCGGCAAAGAGCCGTCCGGCAACAACTCCATGCCGCTCAGGAACGCAGCCAACTGGTGCGCGAAGAAGAACGCAAGCGGATCGGGCGCGA
>RFUP01000131.1 GCA_009922885.1 Paracoccaceae bacterium | reverse complement strand
CTGCGGCGCGAATGTGCGCGCCGACGAGTTCGCGGTCCTCTGCGCTCGCGCCTGGCTCGGCACCCCGTGGCTCCACGGTCTCGGCGTCTACGCCGGCCGCGTGCATATCGACGTCGACCACCTCGGCAGCGCGGGCAAGCGCGCATGGCCCGGCCGGTGGAACCCCGCCAGCAAGACCGCGCGCGTCCTGCGCCGCGCCAAGGCGCTCGGCCCCATCACCCTCGAGGACCTGCCCAATGCCTGACTGGATGATCTACGCCGGCTGCGCTGGGGGCGCCCTGCTCATCGGCGCGGGCTGCATGGCGGCGGGCGGCGAGGCCTACCGGCTCCTCGACCGCGTCCGCAACTACACCGCCACCCATGACGCATGGGCACGCATCGCGATCGGCGCTGTCACCGCAATCGTCTGCGCAGCGTGGGGCGCCATCTACGCGAGCCGCTCCGAGGTCATGGGCCACGACGCGGTCATCGGGGCGCTCTGGGGGCTCGGCGGCGCTGCCGGCGTCGCCCGCCGAGTTCTGTACCAGCTGCATGATCCAGGGCAGGTCCGTGGCGCGGCAGCTGTTTCCGACCTGCACGATCTCGGCGCCCAGCAGGCGCGACAGCGGATCGCAGCCAATCGCGTCCTTGGGCACCAGTAGCAAGACGATGATCAGAAGCAGCGGCAGCGCGATCTGCAGCATATGGATGCGGTCGCTTCTGGTCATGCGCATATCATCGGAAACCTCACCGACCGCCTCGATGCCTTGTTTGCGCGACTGGAACATCACCGACAGGAACATGCAGAAGAAATAGGCCAGCGCCGGGATTGCCGCGGCAATGGCGACCTCGCGATAGGGAACGCCGGTCATCGCGGCCAGCACGAAGGCGGCGATGCCCATGATCGGCGGCATGATCTGCCCGCCCGAGGAGGCGGCGGCCTCGATCCCGCCGGCATAGGCCTTGGAAAACCCGCGTTTGACCATCATCGGTATGGTCAGAACGCCGGTGCCCAGCACATTGACCACCGGTGTGCCGGTGGTGGTCCCGAACATCGCCGAGGCGACAATCGCCGCATGGGCCGGGCCGCCGCGCAATTTGCGGGTCCACAGGAACGCCACCTTGATCAGGGCCTTGCCGCCGGCCGAGACGGCCAGCAGCGCGCCGAGCACGATATAGGGAAAGACCGTGTTCAGCATGATATGCAGGAACTGTCCCAACAACCCCGAGCCCTGATTGATTAGGATGTCATGGATTCGCGAGCGTCCGTCGCTCAGCTGGCGCGGTTCGCCGCCCAGTGCGGTGATAAGGTATTTGTTCATCCCGTCCGAGCCGAAAAAATACCAGATCAGTACGGTCGCCAGCGCATAGGCCGCCAGCAGGATCGAGACAAGGACCAGCGGGAAACCCCAGACCTCGGTGTTGTAGGCCAGAAAGACCACTATCGCGAGCCCGACGATCAGCACCAACCAGCCGCCGGTATTGGCCAGGCATTGCGGGTTTTCGACGCTGGTCGGCGTCGGCAATCCAAGCGCGATTGCAATATCCTGTTCGGCTTTCAGGGCGCGCTCGATCAGGGCCGCGCGCTCGCCACTGAGCACGTCAAGCAGGCAGACCGCCTCGTTTTCGACCAGATAGGTGGCCGAGATCGCCAGCGCGGCGACAATCAGGGCCACGTCCATGGCCAGCCCGGCCCATTGCCAGGCGGGTGAGCGCCCCCGCCAGCGTTGCCGGATCGAACTGGTCAGAACCACGATCAGCATCATCCAGGCGAAGACGATGGGGTAGAAAATCTCGTAGGGAAACCGCCGGACCGCGAGGGCGGGCGCATTGAAGACCGTGCGCCACAGCTGGTCCCAACCGGGGATCGACGGGGTCGAGTTCACCATGCCAGCCAGGACCAGCGCAAAGGCCAGAAAATACACCAGCTTTCGCGATCGCGCCCCCTGCGGTGAACGAGCCGGATCTTCCATTGCGTTCAGCCCCAATTCCCTGTCGCATGCCAAAGACGGGCCGGCGTGGCCCGTCTTTGGTCAAACGGCCTTACTTCGCGCAATCGGGCAACGTGTAGCCTGCGTCTTGCCATGCCCGCGCCGCGCCAGGGTGGTATTTGACGGGGTTGGGGCCGCACATGGCGGATTCGCGGGCCCCAAGCGCCTCCAGACCAATGTTGCGGGCATAAGGCGCCTTAGCATAGATCGCATCCAGTGTCTCGATATGGGCCTTGGTCAGCTGATAGGCCAGTTCCTCGTCCATCGATGCGTTGACACAGTTGCCGCCTACCGTTCCGCGGGTCCGGAAAACGCCGTCCTCGGATGCGATGGAGGCGTTTTCGCCGAGCGTCTGCATCTGTTCCAGCGTGAACTCGACCGGGGCCGATCCCGGAGCGGCCAGCACTTTCTGCATCGCTTCCCCTTCGTAGATGTCCTTTGGGATCGACCAGAACGTCATCTTGCCGGCCGACAGCGCCTGCAGCGGGCGGTCGGAAGGCACGAATTCCGGCAGAAGCGCGACGTCGGAGCTGCCTTCGGTGATGGTTGTGGCCATTTGCGACCAGTCGCTCTGGATACCCTCGTAGCCCTTGCCGTCCTCAAGCCCTGTAACCACCTGGATCAGCCCGCGCGCCTCCGCGGTGGCGCCGCCGCGCGGCGGGCCGTTCAGGATGCGGCGGCCTTCGAGGTCATTCCATCCCTGGACGCCAACCGTGTCATAGGCGTAAAGCAGGTAGGCGCCGAAAGAATAGGGGTAGAGAATGCGCAGATTGGCCGCCAGTTCGGCGCCCTTTTCCGGGCCCATGGCAGCATAGGGGCCGATCCCTTTCGACATCAAGAATGGCAGGACAAAGGGGCAGATACCGATATCGGCTTTGCCTTCGGCAACCGCGAGCGTCGCGTTCGCGCCGGTCTGCCCCAGGGTGATCTGGATATTCGCGATGTCGCGTTCGGCGGCCACCTCGGCCAGATGCGCGATGGTCAGATGCACCGCGACGCCGGGCGCCGAAGTGTGCGCGGTCAGGTTTTCAGTCGCCGATACGGCGCACGAGGCGGCTATCGAACCGCTGAGCACCGCGGAAAACAATGCTGTCTTCATGTTACGTTCCTCCCTGTTGTTCTTGTTTTCTTCATACCGTGTGATGAAGCGTTGATGTCAGTCTTTCTTGATCGACTTCTCGAAATAGGGCACCGGCGCGATCTTGGCGCGGATCCCCACAACCTCGTGCTCCTCCACGGTTTGCCGACGCGAATTGGGCTCGCCCCACATCAGCGTCACTTCCTTGCCCATCTCGACCTTGTCAATGTCGATCAGCGCGGTGGACAGAACCGCCCCGGCATTCGAGGAATAGGACGACCATTGTGACACACCGATCGGCGCCCCGTCCATCCGCACCTCATCATACTCGAAAGTCGCGTACATCGGCACCGGCAATGAAATGAATTTTGTGCGCGGGCGGTCGGCGCCGACCGACCGGCGCAGAACATCGAACACGTCCTCGTTGTTCCATTCCAGCGTCACCTTGGTGCGCCGCTGCTCACCCTTGCTGGCCAGCAGGGCATCCCGCCCAATGAAATCATGTTCGAAATGCACCATCTTGCCATAGCCGAGCTCATTGGGTTCGACACAGTAATCCGCCGGATTGTCCGAGACGAAGCTGCCGCCCAGCGAGGCGCCACCCTCGAACGACTTGGCCGGCAGCCACTCGCGGAAGGCCTTCATCCCGTCGCCGAGATAGACCGCCGGGAACGGGCGCGGCATCCAGCCGCTTTCCTGCGCCGCGGTCGGATAGGTTACCGCGCCGGCCTTGCGCAGGCCATAGGCGACACCCGCCTCTTCGACGCGGGTGCGCACCGCCTCCTGCGCGTCCCAGGGCCCGTAGATTTCGAACCCCGGACGGCCCGCCATGCCGTGGCGCAGGGCGCGCACAGTCTGCCCAGCGATCTTGAATTCGCCGATATGAAAGAATTTGATCTCGGGCAGTTGGCCCTCGACCACCTCTTGCAGCAGCGCCAGGGCATTCGGCCCCTGCAGCTGAAACCGGAACACGTCGCGGCTGGGGCGCGGCACAATCATGTTCTCGTTGCGGGTCACCTCGATGCCCAGATCCGACTGTTCGGCGTTGAACTGCAGCCAGTTGCTGGCTGTCGGCGGGCCGACAACGCGCAGGAAATCCTCGGCCTCGCAAAACACGATGGCGTCCGAGATCAGCCGCCCGGCCTGATCCACCATGACCAGTTGCTTGGCCCGCATCGGGTGCAGGTCGGCAAGGTTGTTGGTGGCGAAAGGGGTGATGAATTTCAGCGCATTAGCGCCACGCAGATGCAATTCGGTCATGTGGTAGGATTGTTCAAACAGAACCACCGAATGCTGCCAGGCGCGTTGCTCGTCGCGCCAGTTGGTAAACTCGGGCGGAATGCCCGGAAAGATCACATGCCCCAGGTTCGAGCCGCGCAGCATGTTCAGCGCGCCGCCGGCGGCGTTGATTTTCTGTTCCAGATTCATCTCCGTCATCTTCCTTCCTATCCGCAGATATTGTCGTGAGTCACCGGGGTTTCGCCCCGTGATGGTAGGGGATGACCGAGACGTTCTTGCCGATCTCGATCGTCATGAGGTCTTCGGCCACCAGCACCGTTCCATCATATTCCTCGGCGATTTCCGCCATTACCGTGCCGATGGGCATCGGATGCGGCGGCAGCAGCACCAAATGGGTCAGCATCGCCAGTTTCGGCCGGGTCTGGGCAAACACGCGCCCGACATCGGTTGGGGTCGCATGGTGGTCAATGGCGACCTTGGCCTTCGGGTTGGCGGCAAAGGTTTGTGCCGTCGCCGCGGCGACCTCGTGCACGAAGACATCCGCGCCATGCGCTTGGGCGATCAGGTTTTCATTGTACCGAGTGTCATGGCTATGCACGAAAACCTTGCCGCGATATTCGACCCGGAACGCATAAGCCGGGCGGATGAACTCGCCATGGTCGACCTCGATAGCGATAATCTTCAACCCGCCACGATCGAAGACGACGCCTTCCTCATACAGATGCGGGATGATCCGCATATGCTCGGGGTCGATCTCGTTATCGGCGACACGGATGTCGCGATCGGGCCCGGTGGCGATCCAGGCCCCCTTGGCGATATCCTCGACGCCCGGGGGGCCGTAGAGATGCAAGGGCCCGCCGCGATTGGCGAAGGGCTGCTGGATCGTTGCCGTCATCAGCAGGTCGAAAAGCCCGGAGAAGTGGTCCGAGTGATAATGCGACAGGATGACCGTGTCGGTATGCCCCAGGGAAAAGCCGGCCTGTGACAACCGTATGACGGTGCCGCGGCCGCAATCGATCAGCACCCGCTGATCCCCGGCCTCGATCATCGTGGATGTGCCGAACGCATTGATATCGGGGTTCGGAATACCGGTGCCCAGCAAGGTGATCCGCAATCTGTCTTCGTCCGCCAGCACAAGCTTTCCCCCTGAACCCTCGGGCAGACTGTACCAGTTGAACTATGATGTAAAATTCGGATATATGTTTCTAACATAGAAAATGGATATATCTAATGAACCCCAGGTTTCTGGTCCATCTGGCGACGATCGTCGAGCTTGGCTCGGTCACGAAGGCGGCGCGAAAACTGAACACGACACAACCGACGCTGTCGCGGACGATCAAGGTTATCGAAGATAGGGTCGGCGGCGCGGTGCTCAGGCGCGAGCGGCGCGGGGTGACAGCGACGGAAATCGGGTTGCGTCTTGCCGAGGCCGGAACCGAGATCATGCGCCGGTCGCAACAGGCCGACGCGGCCATTCAGGAATGGAGGCACGGGCGCACCAGCGACATCCGGGTCGGTGTCGGCCCGATGCTGGCCGCCACGATCATGGGGGATTTCTTTGCGGAAACGGTGGTATCGCCGCCGGCCTATGGCATGAAGATCTACTGCGAATACGCCGCGCGGCTGGTAGAACGGCTGAACAGCAACCAGCTCGATGTCGCCATCATCCCCTACGAGTTGACCCAGAGGGAAGACGGGCTGGTGCGGGAAAAGCTGTTTCAGGACCGGCTGGCGGTATTTGTCGGGCGCAGTGACCCGCTGGTCGGGAAACCTCGCGTCGCCCCGCAGGAATTGGCCGGGCATCAATGGATTTCGGTCGGCGAAATCTCGGGTCTTTTCGATGTTACCCGCGACACGCTGGATCACCTCGGCTTGCCGGATGTCGCGCCCGTGCTGGAAAACACCGGCGACGTGACAATGACGTTTCGCATTCTGGAGCTGACCAAGTCATGCAGCATGTTGCCGTTCCGCGTGCTGGGAACCGTCCAGCAACGCTTTGACATCGCACCGGTTGACATGGATGTTGAGTTGCCGGCCCGCAACGTCGGTTTCTGGACAACGGTTCCCGGCAGGGATCTGCCAGAAATTCAGGACTTTCTGAATCGGCTCACCGCCTACCTTGCAAAGATGGGGCTCTACTAACTGTCTGACGTCAGCACCCATGGGACATTTTAGGCATATTGCGGAATGGAGGGTTTCTGGCTCATCGTAGCCTTCATGGAG
>RFUP01000014.1 GCA_009922885.1 Paracoccaceae bacterium | reverse complement strand
CTCAGTATAGGCGGCAAGAGCGCCCTTGGCATCGCGGCTTTCGATCAGGATCTGGCCTTTGAGGTCGTAAAGGTAGGGATCGGAGGGGCGGAGGCGGATCGCCGCGTCAATGGCCTTGCGGGCCTTGGCGGCGTTTGACTGGCGGTGGAAGGCCACGGCTTGGCGCATCAAGGTGATGTCATCCTTGCCTAAGGTTTGACCTGTTTGCCGGAGCGTGACGGCGGGGGCGCGCAGGAAAGCGGCGAGTTTGCCTTGAGCGCGGGCGAACCAATAATTCGCAGTGGGATCGGGGTTGTGTCGCGCTTCCACGCCGATCTGGGCCATAACGGCATTGAGGCGGTCGCGGCTCAAAGGGTGAGTGCGGCTGTAGGGGTCTTGATGCGCGGCGGAAAGGAGTTCCTGATCCTTGAAGAGACCAAGCACATCGGCATAGCCGTAGGGATCGACGCCAGCGCGGCGCATATAGGCAAGCCCTGAGGCGTCCGCCGCGCTTTCCTCGGCGCGGGTATGGCCGAAGAGCACGCGTTCTGCCGAAGAACGCACGCCAATCGCAATCCCGCCTGCCGCTTCTCCGCCGCCCGAGGCTGCAGCGGCAAGAGCAAGTGCGGCACCGAGGCCGGAAATCGTATTGGCGCGGCGGATATTGTCGAGACGGCGGGTCATGTGACCGCCTGCGATATGGGCCGCCTCATGGGCGATCACGGATTGCAATTGGGCGGCTGTGGAGAGGCGCAGGATGAGGCCCGAGTGGAGAAAGATATGGTCGCGATCCAGCACGAAGGCGTTCATTTGTGGATCATGCAGAACGATAATGCGGGTGCGTGAGGAGGACAGCCCCGCGGCGGCAAGGATGGGGCGGGCGAGTTCGGAGAGCGCGTGTTCGATATCGCCATCGCGCAGGATCGTTTGCGCCTGCGCGGGCAGGGTGGCGAGGATCCAGAGAAGGGCGAGAAGGAGGCGGCGCATTGCGTTCAGGCGTTTCCTGTGGTTGGTCGGGGGCGAGCATGGGCGAGCGGAAAGGGGAAAACAATGCGGTTATCGCGGCGCGGGGCGGTTGATCCCTTTATTGTGATGGACGTGATGGAGAAAGCCCGCCAAGCCGAAGCGGCGGGGCGGCGGATCATCCATATGGAAGTGGGCCAACCGGGAACGGCGGCCCCCGAGGGCGCGCGGGCGGCTTTGGCGGAAGCGATGGCGCGGGAGCCTTTGGGCTATACGGTGGCCTTGGGCCTTCCGGCGCTTCGCGCGCGCATCGCGAGGATGTATGGTGAGCGGCACGGGATTGATCTGAACCCCGAGCGCGTGGTGGTGACGCCGGGATCCTCTGGCGCGTTCATCCTGTCGTTCACAGCGCTTTTCGATACGGGTGCAAAAGTGGGGATCGGTGCGCCAGGCTATCCGAGCTATCGCCAGATCTTGCGGGCGCTGGATCTGGCGCCGATCGATATTCCGGCGCGGGAAGAGGCGAAGTTCCAGCTGCAACCATCTGACTTTGAGGGATATTCTCTGGATGGCCTCTTGATGGCCTCGCCCTCGAACCCGACGGGCACGATGCTTTCCAAGCCCGAGTTGGCGGCGCTGATGGGCTGGGCGCAGGAAAACGGCGCGGCGTTTATCTCGGACGAGATTTATCACGGGATTGAATACGAAGCGAAAGCGGTGACGGCGCTGGAAGTGGGGGATGACTGCCATGTCATCAACTCCTTCTCTAAATACTACAGCATGACCGGATGGCGCGTGGGCTGGATGGTGGTGCCCGAGGATCACATCCGCGCCGTGGAGCGGATTGCGCAAAACATGTTCATTTGCCCGCCCCATGCGGCACAGGTGGCGGCTTTGGCGGCGATGGATTGCGAGGCGGAATTGCAGGCGAACCTTGCGGTCTATGCGGAAAACCGCCGCTTGATGCTGGAGGGCTTGCCGAAGGCCGGATTCACGCGGATCGCACCGCCGGACGGGGCGTTCTATGTTTATGCGGATGTCTCCGACCTGACCGACGATAGCTTGAGCTTCGCCGCAGAAATCCTTGAAAAGGCTGGTGTTGCGGTAACGCCGGGCCTCGATTTCGATCCCGAACGCGGCGGGCGGACGTTGCGGTTTTCCTATGCGCGGGCGACGGCTGATATCGAGGAAGGGTTGGCGCGGCTGGCGGCCTTCATGCAAACGCGCGGTGTGTGATGCCTCGTGCGGTAAGGGGTGCGAATCCGCTCGTCTTCCGCTAGGGTTGCGGAAACAACAGCCGGACGGGCGGATGAGCAGGTTCCTTTTCATACTCGCAGTCGTTTTTGGCTGCTTCGGGGCGGGCGCTTCGGCGCAGGGCTTTGGCGCTTTGGCGCGCGTCGAGGCCGAGGCGCGGATCACGGACAAGGGGCAGGGGCTCGATCTGAACCTGCCATTGAGCCAAGGCGTGCCGTGGCGGCTCTACACACTCGATGCGCCGCGCCGGGTGGTTCTGGACTTTCGCGAAGTGGATTGGAGCGGTTTGCCGCGTGATTTTGATCGTGCCGAGACGGCGCTCTCAGTGCGAACGGGCGGGTTCCAGCCGGGGTGGAGCCGTATGGTGATTGAACTGGCGCGTCCTTTGTCGGTGACAGAAGCGGGGATGCGGGTGGATCCGGTGACGAACAAGGCGATCTTGAAATTGCGCTTGACCCCGACGGATGCCGAGAGCTTCGCGCTTGCGGCTGGCGCGCCGCATGATCCGCGTTGGGATTTGCCACCGCCTGCGGCTGTGGTTCCGAAACGCAAGCCCGACGGGCCGTTTCTGGTGGTGCTCGATCCCGGCCACGGAGGGATCGATCCGGGGGCCGAGCGGGAAGGCGTGAACGAGAAATCATTGATGCTCACCTTCGCCAAGGAACTGACCGAAGAATTGCGCCGCGCCGGGCTGGAGGTGGTGCTGACGCGCGACGAAGACGTATTCGTTTCGCTGGAAGGCCGCGTGGCGATCGCCCATGAGGTGCGGGCCGACTTGTTTTTGTCACTACACGCGGATGCATTGTCGGAAGGCCAAGCCACAGGCACGACGCTGCATCTTCTCTCGCGCAGTGCAAGCGACGAGGCAACGGCTTTACTGGCCGAGCGGCATGACCGCGACGAATTGCTGAGCGGGGTGGACCTGACAGGGCAGGACGATGAAGTGGCTTCGATCCTGATGGATCTGGCGCGAGCGGAAACCGAGCCGCGTGCCGAGGCGCTGGCGCAGTCGCTTTTGGGTGCGATCAAGGCCGATGGCTTGCCGCTGGCCAAGCGCTCGTTGCGGCGCGGAGCATTTTCGGTGTTGAAAGCGGCGGATATTCCTTCGATCCTGATCGAGGTGGGGTTCATGTCGTCGCCGCGCGATCTGGCAAATTTGCGTGACGCAGGCTGGCGCACGCGGTTGGCGGTTGCAATCCGGGGCGGGATTCTGGAATGGATCGAGACAGATCAGGCGCGCGCCCCGTTGGTACGGCAATAGTTCGGCGGGTTCCCGCAACCGTAAGGCAATCGTGTTTTGACGGGCTTAGCGCGCGCGTGTAGAGAAGCCGAAAGCAGTGAAAGGCGCATTTGTGATCCGGCTTGTATTGTCCTTCTTCGGCGGCATTTTCACCCTCGTGACGATGGGGCTTTTCGCCGTCGCCGTATCGATCGGAGCGGTGTTCTATATCTACGGGCGCGACCTGCCGAGCCACGAGAGCCTTGCACAATATACCCCTCCAACGATTAGCCGGATCTATTCGTCGGAAGGCCAGATGATCGATGAATTCGCCAAGGAGCGCCGCCTTTTCACACCTGCGGACCAGATCCCGGAATTGGTGAAATACGCGTTCATCTCGGCAGAAGACAAGAATTTCTACACCCACCACGGCTATGACATGCGCGGGATTGCCTCTGCGGTCATTGACGCTGTGAAGAGCCGAGGCCGCGATGTGCGCGGGGCTTCGACGATCACGCAGCAGGTGATGAAGAACTTCCTTTTGGGCGGCGAAAAGAAATTCGAGCGCAAGATCAAGGAAATCATCCTTGCGACGCGCCTCGAAGAAACCTTGCCCAAAGACAAGATCCTTGAGCTGTATCTGAACGAGATCTTTCTTGGTCAGAATTCCTACGGTGTGACCGCGGCGGCTCAAACCTACTTCAACAAGACCCTCGCGGAGCTTGCGCCCCACGAGGCCGCCTTCCTTGCGTCCTTGCCGAAAGCGCCCTCTGACTATCATCCGGTGCGCCGGAAGGACCGTTTGCAGCAGCGCCGTAACTTCGTTCTCAAAGAGATGAAGGAGAACGGCTATATCTCGGCAGAGGTGTATACGGCGGAAGTGGCGATGCCCTTGCGCTCGGTGCAGAATGGCGATTTTGACGGCTTCAAGAACGCGCTGCCGCCTCGGGACTATTTCACCGACGAGATCCGCCGCCAGTTAAGCCAGAACTTCGGGGAAGACGAGTTCTTCTCGGGTGGGATGACAGTGCGCGCCACGGTCGATCCGTCGATGCAAATGGAAGCTGCGAAAGCTTTGCGCCGAGCACTGGAGAAGTTTGACCGGGGGTCGGGCGTATGGCGCGGCACAGGCAAGACTTTGCCCGCTGAAGCTTTGAAGGATGAGGCGAGTTGGCGCGAGGCCTTGGCGAAATCCGAACTGGCGCGCGACATTGAAATGGAGAGCGTTTGGCATCCGGCGGTGGTTCTGGCGATCACCGACAAAGGGGCGCGTATCGGGATTGATGGTGTAGCCGAAGATGCCGAAGGGCATTGGATCGTTGCGAAGGACGTGACTTGGGCCCGCAAGCGCCTTGAAGGCGGGAAGCTTGCCAAGAAGGCCCAGACCCCCGGAGATTTGGTGGACGTGGGCGAACTGGTTTACGTGCGCGCCATGACGGACGACAAGACCGGCGCGTTCATTCGCTGGTCTTTGCGGCAAGTGCCGGATGTGCAGGGCGGGTTCATGGCGATGGACGTGAATTCGGGCCGCGTGATCGCGATGCAGGGCGGCTTTAGCTACCAGCACTCGGTGTTCAACCGCGCAACACAGGCGAAACGCCAGCCGGGCTCGTCGTTCAAACCCTTCGTTTACGCCGCAGCCCTGGATAGCGGCTATACGCCTGCAACGATCGTGATCGACGCGCCGATTGAAATCGACACGCCTCAGGGGCTTTGGCGCCCGAAAAACTCTTCGAACAAGTATTACGGCCCGACGCCGATGCGGACGGGGATCGAGCAATCGAGAAACCTCATGACCATCCGCCTTGCACAGGAAGTTGGCATGGATGTGGTGGCCGATTATGCCGAGCGTTTCGGGGTGTATGACCGGATGAACCCGTTCCTGGCCAATGCGCTCGGGGCTGAGGAAAGCACGCTGTTCCGCATGGTGGCGGCCTATGCGATGTTCGCCAATGGCGGGCGGCGCGTGGAACCCACGCTGGTGGACCGCATTCAGGATCGCTACGGCAACACGATTTATCGCCACGACAAGCGCGTGTGTGAGGATTGCGCGACGGAAGCCGTGCCGGCGGGCCTCAGCCCGCGCATCGTGTCGAACCAAGAGCAGGTGATGAACGAAGTGACTGCCTACCAGCTCACGTCGATGATGGCGGGTGTGGTGGAGCGCGGCACAGCAGCGCGGACCGTGAACCTGCCGGTGCCCGTGGCGGGCAAGACCGGGACCACGAACGACGCGCTGGATGTGTGGTTCATCGGTTTCACCAACTCCATCGTGGCGGGCTGCTACATCGGCTATGACACGCCGCGTTCGATGGGCGATGGCGCGTCGGGCGGCGGGGTTTGCGGCCCGGTGTTCCAGGAGTTCATGACCGAAGCTGTGAAGAAATACGGTGGCGGGCGGTTCCGCATTCCGAAGGGGGGCCACTTCATCAAGATCGACCGTTTCACCGGCGCGCGGCTTGCCGATGATGCGGAGGGTGATAACGTGGTGGCGGAATTCTTCCGCGATGGCGAAGAACCGATCTTCGGGATCACCTATGACGGCGGTTTCGCAATGGGATCGAACTTGCCTTTGGTCGAGGAACTGACCGGAGACCGCGGCAAGAACGTGACTACATCCACGGGCAAGCAAGCCGTGGTGGGGCCGAAAGCGAGCTTTGGCTCGCTCTCGTCAGGCGGGCTTTACTGACGGTTCAGGCAGATCAGGCGGGTTCCCCCGCTTCATCCAGGTCTTCCGCTTCTTCGCGAAGGCCCTCTTCGACGATCAAGCGATAGAGGTGCCATGTGCCATGTCCGAAGAGGGGCAGGGTGAAGAACAGGCCCAAGAACAGCGGCACCATCGCCACGAATGTCAGAAGCGCGATGAATAAGCCCCACGCCAGCATCGGGCCGGGATTGGCAGCGACGGTCTGGAAGCTCGCGATCATGGCGGAGACGTAATCCACTTCGCGGTCCAGGAGCATGGGAAGGGAAATCGCGGTGATCGCGAAGAGGAGAAGCGCGAAGATCGCGCCGATCGCGGAGCCGACTGCGAGCATCATCAACCCGTTTCCGGTAAAATAGATGGCAAAGCTCGACGAGATATTGGTCATCGTCGAGAGGCCCAGAAACAGCGCGAAAATCATGTGGCCGATGAAGAACCAGAAGAGGAAGATGAATAGGACGAGCGCCGAGATGGAGGGGAGTTGCCGCCGCGATTGCAGCGCGACGACGCCGAAGATCTGGTAGAGGTCGAGCGGGCGGCCCTGTTCGATGCGGCGGCTGACCTCGTAAAGCCCGACGGCCGCGAATGGCCCGACAAGCGGAAAGCCGACCGCTGCAAAGATAAGCCAGTAGCTTTGCCCCGTCTTGTAGGCCACGCCGAAAATGATGAGGCCAAGGATCACGTAGACGGCGGAAAAGACGATTCCGAAGGTGGGGGCGCGTTTCATATCGGCCACCGCGCGGCGGAGCGCCTCGCCGATCATCGCAATATGCACCGTACCGATGGGCGGCACGCCGTGTTTGAGGTCATGCGGCATGGTTCCTCCCTCCCCCGAAGGGGTTTACCGAATGTATGCGCGTTCATGAATAGATTGGCGCGAGGGAGGGTATTAAATCAAGCAATGCGTGCGGGCGGGCGCGCATTTGGCCAATCCGTGGCCTCGTGCCAGCCTTGGGCGAGGCGGAGGAGGGCAGCATCCGAGCCATAAGGCCCGAAGAGTTGCAGGCCCATCGGCAAGCCGTTTGCCCCAAAGCCTGCGGGCACGGCCGTGCAGGGCAGGCCCAAGAGGGAGACAGGCACCACGACTTCCATCCAGCGGTGATAGGTGTCCATACTGCGACCCGCGATTTCCTTCGGATTGACCCACTCAACAGGGAAGGGCCAGGTTTGGGCCGTGGGCAGAACGAGCGCGTCATAGCTTTGGAAGAGGCGCGCGGCGGTCTGGTACCAGCGCGAGCGGATCGCCGAGAGGCGCAACACTTCCGCGCCGGACAGCGCGAGGCCAGTTTCGATTTCCCAGATCGCATCTGCCTTGAGGCCAGCGCGTTTGGCGGGTTCGTTGTAGAAAGCGCCCAAGCGGCCCGCATTGGCGAAGGCGCGGAGGCCGAGCCAGCTGTCCCAGATTTCTTCAGCGGGGAAGGGCGGTTGCACCTCTTCAACAATAGCACCTGCAGCTTCCATCTGTTTGAGCGCGGTGCGGCAGGTGTCGAGCACGCCGGATTCAATCGGGTAGGCACCGCCCCAATCGCCCAGCCAGCCGATGCGCGCGCCTTGCAGGTGGTTGCCTTGTGCGGGAACGAGCGGGCCTTCTTCCTTGCGGGCGAGGGGCACACGCGGGTCAGGCCCGGCTTGGGTTTCGAGGAGCGCTGCCAGATCGCGCGGGCTGCGGGCCATCGGGCCGAGGGTGGCGAGGGGATGGAGGAACACATCGCCCACCGGATCATTCGGCACGAGGCCCCAAGTGGGGCGGTGGCCGTAAACGTTGCACCAACCCGCCGGATTGCGGAGGCTGCCCATCATGTCCGAGCCATCGGCCACGCAAACCTGCCGCATCGCCAGTGCTGCCGCCGCGCCACCAGAAGAACCGCCAGCGCTGCGGCCCGTGTCATAGGGGTTGCCCGTGGCGCCATGCACCGGATTGAACGTGTGTGAGCCAAGGCCGAATTCTGGCGTGTTGGTTTTGCCGATGAAGATCGCACCAGCGTCGCGCATCCGCGAGATCACGAGATCGTCTTCGGGCGCGATGAAATCCTTGAAAAGCGGCGAGCCCCAGCTTGTGGCGAGGCCCTTCACATTGGCGAGGTCTTTCACGGCCACCGGTATGCCGTGGAGCCAGCCCTTACGGGGCGTTTCATCGGCGGTGCGCGCGGCATCGAGGAGCGTTTCGCGGGGCGGCATCGAGACCACGGCGTTGACTTCCCCGTTCGTCGCGTCGATCTGCGCGAGGGTGGCTTCCATCAACTCTACGGCGGAAATCTCGCCGGTTTCCAACGCGGCGGAAATCGCGAGCGCGTCGCGGTTCAGAATATCGTTCATGGCTCTCTCCCTCGGTCCCGAAGCGGAGAGTGGCGGATATTTAGGGGCTGTTCAAGTATACCTGAGTGGCGGCGATCAATCCGCTGCGTTGGCTTCGGCGCGGGATTTGCCCGCCACGTCCATGGCCAGTGTTGCTGCCATGAATTCGTCGATGTCGCCGTCGAGCACACCTTGGGTGTCCGAGGTTTCGAAGCTCGTCCGTAGGTCTTTGACCATCTGGTAGGGCTGAAGCACGTAGGAGCGGATCTGGTTGCCCCAGCCCGCATCGCCCTTGGCTTCGTGGGCGGCGTTGATGGCCGCGTTCCGCTTGTCGAGTTCGAGCTGGTAAAGGCGCGACTTCAGGGTTTTCATCGCGATGTCGCGGTTTTGGTGCTGTGACTTTTCCGATGAGGTCACGACGATGCCAGTCGGGAAGTGGGTGATCCGGACGGCGGAGTCGGTTTTGTTCACGTGCTGGCCACCGGCCCCGGAGGAACGGTAGGTGTCGATGCGGATATCTTTGTCCTGCACGTCGATCTCGATGTTGTCATCGACCACGGGGTAAACCCAGACCGAGGTGAAGGAGGTATGGCGGCGCGCGGCGCTGTCATAGGGCGAAATGCGCACAAGGCGATGCACGCCGGACTCGGACTTGAGCCAGCCATAGGCGTTGTGGCCGGAAATCTTGTAGGTCACCGACTTGATGCCCGCTTCTTCGCCGTAGTTCACCGACTGCATTTCAACCGTGTAGCCCTTACGCTCGGCCCAGCGCACATACATGCGTGCCAGCATCGAGGCCCAGTCGCAGCTTTCGGTGCCGCCTGCGCCCGCGTTCACTTCGAGGAAGGTGTCGTTCGCATCGGCCTCGCCATTGAGAAGCGCTTCGAGTTCTTTCTCGGCGGCGATCTTGCGCAGGTCTTTCAGCGCGTTCTCGGCCTCGGTGATGACAGAAGCGTCGTCTTCCATTTCACCCAGTTCGATCAACTCGATATTGTCGCGCAGATCGGTTTCGATCTTGCGGACGGCTTCGAGCGCATCCACGAGCGCTTGCCGCTCGCGCATCAGCTTTTGCGCATTCTCGGGATTGTCCCAGAGCGTCGGATCTTCAACGCGGGCGTTGAATTCTTCGAGGCGATACTTCGCCGTTTCGTAATCCATGCGCTGCTTTAGCAGCACGATGGATTTTTCGATCTCGGCAACGGTGTTTTGAGCCTCGGCGCGCATCTGTGATATCCCGGAACGTCTTCGGGCGGGGTTTAGCCCAGCCGGACAAGCGGGGCAAGATGGCCTTAGCGGAAAGGCTCTGCCGGACGGAGCAAGCGGCGGTGGAATGGCTGCAGATCGTCGAGCCCACAAAACCCGGTGCCACGCGCGGCGCGCATCACCTTGTCGCGCTCGACCCCGAGATGCTCGAAGACCAAGCGCGTCACGCGGACGGACATGGTGCTTTCCCGCGAGGTGCGTGTGACGTAGCCCTCGAAGAAGTTGTTCTGGAATGACACAGCTCGTGTCAGAAAGTTAAACGTTCCTGTATTCGCACCGCGTCGCGAGATCATGATCGCAACGCCGTCTTCCTGCTTCATCGCGAAGCCCCGAAACTCGCGTGACGCGGAATTCAAGCCCAATCCGAGATCGGCCATCGCTTTGCGGGCCTCATAGCCACGGATGAAGGTGTAATCCCCTTGGCGGAAAACATAGATCAGCCCTTGGATGAACTTTGTGTCATCGGTGAAGGAGCGCCGCGAGAAACAGTAAAACCCCGAGGGCAGGGTCTCTTCCTCAATGAAGATTGCCTGCGCGCCGAAGCTGACATCAACGACGGGATGGAACAGAAAGCCTTTTCCGGCTTCTTCAATGTTGCCAACGGGTTCTAGGAGAATCCGCGCATCGACGTTGAAGAAGGTGCAGATGCGATGCAGGACATCAGGGCGCGGAAAACTGTCGCCCGCAAGGTAACGATTGAACTGGGTTCGGTTGATGTCGAGGTCTCGGCAGAGCGCTGCGACGGATGGATATTGGTTCGCGAGCAAGCGGAGATTGGCGCCAAACATGCCGCGCAACTCTGCTGGTGTCGCTCGCGTGGAACGATTCAAATATTCTTGTGCCACCCAGATCCCCAGAGGTGTTTGAACGGGTTTTGCATCCGTTCGTATTGGTCCGTCTGGCCGTTATGAGATGCGAAAACGCATCTGTCGAGACGCTATGCGGCGTCATTGAGAATTCCCGAGTGACACAAAGGACCGCTCGAAGTTTCTGTTTTACGGACTAAGCGTGGTTGGCAATCTCAACGAATATCCAAGTGGAAATAGGGAGGCGACCGATGTTCGGAGTTGTTCTGTGGGCTGACCCGGTGGATCGTAAAGCGGTGATCTGGTGCGAGGATCATGGCGACCTCGCATACTTCAAGGGAAGCCTGCACGAGGGTGATTTTCCCGAGATTGATTCCGGAGATCTGGTGCAATTCGAGTTGAGGCGGGAGCGGAGTGTCCGGTTGGTGCTCAATCCGCGCCTTGTCGCCGAAGGCCAGTTTCCAAGCCTTGCAGACAGCCTCTACAAGCCCGCGCCTGTTGCGGCCCCCGTTGCGGTAAAGCCTGATCTGTCGGGGCAGGTGGTTTCCATGGCTGCCGCGCTCCGCAACCGTATTACTTCTGCGAGCAGCCGACTTCCTGTTGCCGGATAAGAAAAGGCCCCGGCGCAGTGCTCCGGGGCCCTTCGTTTCTGTTTCGCGTGATCAAGCGCCGCGAGAAAGTGCCGCAACCCCGGTCCGCGCCACTTCGACGAGCCCGAGCGGGCGCATCAGATCGGCAAACGCGTCGATCTTGTCGGGCGTGCCGGTGATTTCGAAGACGAAGCTCTTCAACGTCGAATCGACAACCGAGGCGCGGAAGATGTCGGCAAGGCGGAGCGCCTCGACGCGCTTCTCGCCTTCGCCCGCCACTTTCAGAAGCGCCAGTTCCCGTTCCACCGAGGGGCCTTCAACCGTGAGGTCATGCACCTCGTGCACAGGCACGATGCGGCCCAACTGCGCCTTGATCTGTTCGATCACCTGCGGCGTGCCAGTGGTGCAGATGGTGATGCGCGAACGGTGGCCCGCATGATCGATTTCAGCAACCGTGAGGCTGTCGATGTTGTAGCCACGGCCCGAGAAGAGGCCGATGACACGGGCGAGGACACCCGCCTCATTATCGACCACAACAGCGAGCGTGTGCTTCTCGATCACGTCCGAGAAATTCGGGCGCAGGTTATAGGCGGAGTGGCTGTTCGAGCCTTTTTTGATGTTTAGCGCGGCCATTTCTTCGCGTCCTTTTCCCGAATTACACCAGCACCGCACCCTTGGCGCCGATCGCGCCTTGGGTGTCGGCGTCGCCGAGCAGCATTTCGTTATGGGCCTTGCCCGAGGGGATCATCGGGAAGCAGTTCTCGTGCTTCTCGACGAGCACGTCGAGGATATAGGGGCCTTCATACTTGATCATTTCCATGATCGCGTCGTCGAGATCCTTCGGGTCATCAACCTTGGCGCCCTTGCAGCCGAAGGCTTCCGCGAGCTTCACGAAATCGGGCAGCGATTCCGACCAGCTTTGCGAGTAGCGCTCGCCGTGCAGGAGTTGTTGCCACTGGCGCACCATGCCAAGGCGTTCGTTATTGAGGATGAACTGCTTCACCGGGGCACGATACTGCACGGCAGTGCCCATTTCCTGCATGTTCATCAGCCAGGAAGCTTCACCCGCCACGTTGATCACCAGCGCTTCCGGGTGCGCCACTTGCACACCGATGGAGGCGGGCAGGCCGTAGCCCATGGTACCGAGGCCGCCCGAGGTCATCCAACGGTTCGGATCTTCAAAGCCGAGGTATTGCGCCGCCCACATCTGATGCTGGCCCACTTCGGTCGCGATGTAACGGTCCATGCCCTTGGTCAGTTCCTCGAGGCGCTGGAGGGCGTATTGCGGTTTGATGGTTTTCTCGGAGGCGGTGTAGGCGAGGCAGTTCACCTTCTTCCACTCGTTGATCTGGGTCCACCACTTGGCAATCGCCTCGCGGTTCACCTTGCGGCCGCGCGATTTCCAGACCTTCAGAAGGTCTTCGAGCACATGACCCACATCGCCCACGATCGGGATATCCACGCGCACCACCTTGTTGATGGAGGAGGGGTCGATATCGATATGGGCTTTCTTCGAATGCGGCGAGAAGGCATCGAGGCGTCCGGTGATACGGTCATCGAAACGCGCGCCGATGTTGATCAAAAGATCGCAGCCGTGCATCGCGAGGTTGGCCTCGTAAAGCCCGTGCATCCCGAGCATCCCGAGCCAGTTTGCGCCCGAAGCCGGATAGGAGCCGAGGCCCATCAGCGTCGAGGTGATCGGAATGCCCGTGGCGTCCACGAGTTCACGCAGCAACTGGCTGGCGGCCTTGCCGGAGTTGATCACACCGCCGCCGGTGTAGAACACAGGCCGCTTTGCAGTTTCGAGGGCGGCCACCAGTTCGGTGATCGCGTCGAGATCGCCTTTCACCTGCGGCTGGTAGCGCTTCGTGCCGCCCTTCACAGGGGCCTGATAGGTGCCTGTAGCGAATTGCACATCTTTCGGAATGTCGATTAGCACCGGGCCCGGGCGGCCCGAAGTGGCCACGTGGAAGGCTTCGTGCAGGGTGGGGGCCAGCGCGTCGGTATCCTTTACCAGCCAGTTATGTTTGGTGCAGGGGCGGGTGATACCCACCGTATCGGCTTCCTGGAAGGCGTCTGAGCCGATCATGAACGTGGGCACCTGACCCGTGAGAACCACGATCGGGATCGAATCCATCAATGCGTCAGTGAGGCCCGTGACCGCATTTGTGGCACCGGGGCCGGAGGTCACGAGCGCGACGCCGGGTTTTCCGGTCGAGCGGGCATAGCCTTCCGCCATGTGCACAGCACCCTGTTCATGCCGCACCAGCACGTGCTTGATATCGTTTTGCAGGAAGATTTCGTCGTAGATCGGTAGCACTGCGCCACCGGGATAGCCGAATACCGTGTCAACACCCTGATCCTTCAGGGCTTGAACCACCATTTTCGCTCCGGTCATTTGACGTGTCATTCTTGTGCTCCGTTACAGACGTCTACCGTTTTGCCAACAAAAAGCCCCCGTCTTTCGATCGGGGGCGCATGGGGTTTATTCTGGCACCGTTACCGGCCCATGCGCCATGTCTCCACAATGACTACCAGAAAAGGCATTCGCCTCACCCTTCTATTGACGTGGCCGGACATTAGGCGTGCTGCACGGCAGCGTCAACCGCGAAAAATTCAATTTTCTGTCGCAGGCGGGGATTTTTCTTTAAGAAAATTGCGTAGACCGCGTTGCTGGCGGCATGATCCAGAAAATCAGCCCTAACGCGAGGGGGCAACACTATCGGGAAGGCGGATATTGGCCACTTGTTCGGCAATCGGATCAACCGAGAGGGGGTGGGTTTCGGTGCTGTAATCGTTGGAAGCTTTCATGGGCTCCCATTCGCCGCGCAGGAAAAGTTCAACTGCTGCGAACCGCGTCTTATACCCCATTTTAGGGCTGCCCGGCACCCAATAGCCCAGATAGACATAGGGCAGGCCCATTTCGCGTGCGATTTCGATATGGTCGAGGATCGCGTAGGTGCCAAGGCTGTCGGCTTCGCGTTCGGGATCGTAGAAACTGTAGACCATGCTCACGCCATCATCGAGGATATCGGTGAGGCAGACGGCCGAAAGCGTGCCGCTTTTCGTATCGGTATATTCGATGACGCGGGTGCGGATCGGGGTTTCTTCGATCATCGCGGCAAATTCGAACACATCCATATCGGCCATGCCGCCATCAGCGTGGCGGCTGTCGAGATAGGTGCGGAAGAGGGCGAATTGCTCTTCCGTCGCCCAAGGGCTGGAGGCCTTGCGGTGCAGATGGGCATTCCGGCGCGCCGTGCGGCGCTGTGTTTTCGAGGGCGTGAAATCGGCGACACGGATGCGCGCCGAAAGGCAGGCCGAGCAATCCGAGCAAGAGGGGCGGTAAAGCACGTTCTGCGAGCGGCGGAAGCCTTGCTTCGAGAGCGCATTGTTCAACCGATCCGCGCCATCGCCCGCCAATGCCGTGAATAGCTTCCGCTCCATCCGGCCCGGTAGGTAGGGGCAGGGCTGGGGGGCTGTCACGTAGAACTGTGGAACCGTGGGAAGGGAATGTCGCATCAACTTTGCCGCATCAGAACTGGTGCCACGATAGCAAGTGCAAAGCGAGAGTCCAAGCGCGGCGATTGAATGAGCAACGGAGCGCTTGGTGCGCGTTTTAGGTGCCTGCACGGCGATGGAGCGCGACCGTGCCGAGCATGTGATCGGTGAGGCCTTGACCGCGCGCACTGGTGAGCATCAGGAAGATGGAAATCACCTGCAAAAGCGGCATTGCGAGGCTCACCGAGAAGCCCACCGTGTGCCAAAACGCCAGCGGCGTTGAAATCTCTTCGCCGTCGAGTGTGCGGAATTCGATGGCCATCATCCGCATGCCGGGGGTGGCGGCATTCCGCGCGATGGTGATCGCGCGGTAAAGGAAACTCACCGAGAAAATCAGGAAGGGCAGGATAAAAAGCCCCGTCAGCGCCGTCAGCAGCACAATGCCCGCAACGAGAAGGATGATCGCCAGCGTATCGATAAAGAACGCGAGGAGCCGTTTCGTGGGCACATCGGCGTAGAATTCGGCTTGCAACTCGGGGTCGGGCAGGCGGGGCATCATGGTCTCCGA
>RFUP01000130.1 GCA_009922885.1 Paracoccaceae bacterium | reverse complement strand
TTCATCGACGTGTGGACGCCGCCGTCGTGGACGGTGCATCTGAACAACCTTCTGATGCTGGTGGCGGTGTTCTTCCTCGCGCTTTCCCACTCGAAAGGGCGGCTTCGGGCGCGGTTCCGCCATCCGATGCTGGGGGCGGTGAAGATCTGGGCGGTGGCGCATTTGCTGGTGAACGGCGATCTGGCCTCGATCCTACTCTTCGGCGGGATGCTGGCATGGGCGGTGGTTTCGGTGATCTTGATCAACCGCGCCGAGCCTTGGGTGCCGCCACAACCGGGTGAGCCGAAGAAAGATGTGGTGGCTGTGGTGATAACGCTGGTGGTTTACGGTGTGATCGTGGGTATCCACATGGCGCTCGGCGTTTCGCCGTTCCCGGGGTGAGGCAATGCAGCTTTATCGCTTCCTTTCAGCGGATGACACGGCCGAGTTCTGCCACAAGGTGACGGCGGCTTTGAACAAGGGATGGGCGCTCCACGGCGGGCCGACCTATGCGTTTGACGCCGCGAATGGCGTGATGCGCTGCGGGCAGGCTGTGGTGAAGGATGTGCCCGGAGACTACAGCCCGGATGTGAAGCTGGGCGAAATGTGATTGCGGAAGTGGCGGGAGACCCTCGCCCTACGGAAGGAAAAAGACGATGACGAAGACGAATGCAGGCCGGTTTTTCGAAGATTACCGGGTTGGGCAAGTGATTGATCACGCGGTGCCGCGCACGGTGGGTGCGGGCGAGCGGGCTTTGTATCATGCGCTTTATCCGGCGCGCCACGCGCTGCATTCGTCGGACGAGTTTGCACGGGCTGCGGGGCTTGCGGCCTCGCCTTTGGATGATCTGGCGGCTTTCCATGTGGTGTTCGGCAAGACCGTGCCGGATGTAAGCCTGAACGCGGTGGCGAACCTTGGCTATGCCGAAGGGCGCTGGCTGAAGCCAGTGTTTGCGGGCGATACGCTTCGCTCGTCTTCGGAAGTGATCGGGGTGAAGGAAAACTCCTCTGGCACGTCCGGCGTGGTTTACGTGCGCACGCGCGGCACCAACCAGCGTGGCGAGACGGTGATGGAATATGTGCGCTGGGTGATGGTGCGGAAGCGGAGCGCAGATAGCGCTGCACCGGAGGCCGTGGTGCCTGAGTTGAAGAAGGTGCTGGCGGTTTCCGATCTGGTGATCCCGGAAGGGCTGAGCTTTACCAACTACGATTTCGGCTTGGCAGGCGAAGCGCACCGCATGGCGGATTATGCCGTGGGCGAAGTGATTGATCATGTGGACGGTGTGACCATCGAAGAAGCCGAGCACATGATGGCGACGCGGCTTTGGCAGAACACGGCGAAGGTGCATTTCGACGCCACGTTCCGCGAGGATGGGCGGCGTTTGATCTATGGCGGGCACGTGATCTCGATGGCGCGGGCGCTGTCGTTCAACGGTTTGGCCAATGCGCAAATGATCGTGGGCCTGAACGGAGGCGCACATGCGAACCCGTGCTTTGCAGGCGATACGGTACGGGCATGGTCGGAAGTGTTGGACAAGGCCGAAACCGGCGCGCCGGGTGTGGGCGCGATCCGCTTGCGGCTGGTGGCGACGAAGGGCGCGGCGGGCACGCTGAAAACGGCGGAAGGCAAGTATGCGCCGGAGGTTCTGCTTGACCTCGATTATTGGGCGCTGATGCCGCTTTAAGGCCTGAGTTGACGTTGAGGAATGTCGCAATTGGGTGATGCTGCGTCGCGGCAATATTGACGCAGTCACCTAATTTGGTGGTTTGTTCGCTCTGAGTTCCGGTATCTTCCCGCGAGGGAGGAGATTCGGATTTGGAAGGACGACAGATGCGCCAGAATGCCGATCTCGCACGGGACCTAGACGAAATACTCTCGACGCCGATTGAAGCCGTTCCGGAATTGGTCCGCCGGATGGTGTGTGATCGTGCGCTTTCTGCGACGATTCATCACCTGAATTGCGAATTGAAGTCGGACACTTCGGGCAAGTCGCGTGACGCGCTTGATCGCTTGGGCTTCGTAGAAAGCTGAAGCCGGGGCCGCGGCTGTGGCCCTCCTTGTCACAAAATTGAGACAGTCGGATTGCCGAGTGAGGGTGGCTTTGCGCCGCCCGGTGAAAGCGCTTCCGAGTGAGCGTATAATGTCCTCGTAACCACTTTTCCGAGGACATCATGCGTTCTGCGCTTGTTTCTACCGCACTGGCTTTGGGCCTTGCGCTTCCTACTTTTGTGTCTGCTGGAGACCTTAGTGTTTCCTACGGGGCGACGCTGACCAGCCGCTATCTTGCCAATGGTATCGAACAGACCACCGGCGCGGCGTTTCAGCCTTGGGTCGAGGCGGAAATCCAAGGCTTCTACTTCGGGGCATGGGCATCGAACACCGACGCTGCGATCACGGGTTCGGACTGGGAAGTTGACCTCTACGCGGGCTACCGCAACGAGGTTGGCGCGTTCAGCTATGATCTGAGCTATGCCCGCTACTATTATCGTAGCCCGAGTGTGAACTGCTGTGGCGAGATTATCCTGTCGATGGGAATGGCGGCATCGGACGCGCTGAGCCTCGGCGTGCGTTTCGCCCATGATCCGGTGGCGGATGTAACCAACTCGCGCCTCTCGGTGGATTATGCGGTGAACGACAAGATCGGGCTTTCGGCGCAAGTGGGCACGATCTCGAACGGCGGGCATGATTACTGGAATGTGGGTGGTAGCTTCGCGATTTCCGACAATTTCTCGGTGTCGGCGGCTTATCACGATACCTCGATCACCAAAGGGCTGGCCGTTCTTTCGCTCGATTTGAGCTTCTGAGGCTTCCACTCTTGAAGTTAGAGAAGGCTGCGTTGCAAGGCGTGGCCTTTTTCTTTGGGTGGCCCCTTCGAGCGGTAAAAAGGGCAGCGTGATCACAAAGCGATACGTATGGCTGCATTGAGTTCATCGCGTTGCCGTGGCCAAGGCAATCGGTTTCTGATGGGGCAGGTGCGGGTGCTGGGGCGGGCCCGCAGGTGATTCTTGTGCTTGAGTTGTGATCACAGACGGAAAAACTGTGATCACATGTGAGGAAAACTTAACAGTGTCGACTGTTTTTTGTTGAGTGCGGCTCAACGGCGCGTAGACAGGACGTTATAAAGCTCTAAGAAGCAAGCCAAGGCGCCGTGGCGGCATACCACGGTGTGCAAGCTGGAAGGGAACATGCCATGGCCGAAGTCAAACGGGTCGAGCGCCCGCTTTCCCCGCATCTGCAAATTTATCGCTGGCACATTCCGATGCTGACGTCGATCCTGACGCGGGTCACCGGAAACGCGCTGATCGTTTCGGCGATCCTCGTGGTGTGGTGGCTGCTCGCGGCGGCAACATCTGATGCCTATTTCGCAGTGGCGAACGGGGTGATGACCTCGTGGTTTGGCGATCTGGTGCTGGCGTGCTCGACGCTGGGCATCTGGTATCACTACCTCGCGGGCTTGCGGCACCTCTATTACGACGCGGGCAAGGGCCTCGATCTGCCGACGGCAGAGAAGCTCGGGCTGGCGTGCCTTATCGGTTCGGTCGTTCTGACCGTCCTGACGTTCATCATCATCTGAGGGAGGGAACCATGCGTTACCTGACCGCCCGCAAACGTGCAGAAGGCAAAGGCGCTTCCGGCACGGGCACCCATCATCACTGGTACATGCAGGTGAGCGCTGTAGCGCTGGCTTTCATGGTGCCGAC
Organism: Paracoccaceae bacterium; assembly: GCA_009922885.1. Lineage (GTDB taxonomy): Bacteria > Pseudomonadota > Alphaproteobacteria > Rhodobacterales > Rhodobacteraceae > UBA9554. The sequence goes on along the minus strand of RFUP01000130.1, from coordinate 2,857 downwards.
CTTCCTCTACGTGATCGGCTCGTCGATTGGCCAAGGCCGTGAAGCGGTTCTGGCGACCTTCGCGCGCCCCTTCCCGGCGATCCTGACGGCACTGGTTCTGGTGGTGTCGATGCAGCACTTCGCCAAGGGCGCACAGATCATGATCGAGGATTACGCCCGCGGTTCGGCGCGCAAAGGGTTCATCATGCTGGCAATCGGCGTGAGCTGGGCTGTTGCGGCGACGGGGCTTTATGCGCTCGCGAAAATGGCGCTCTGAGGGATAGACGATGGCGGCTTATACATACGAACAGCATGACTATGACGTGGTGGTGGTGGGTGCCGGCGGTGCCGGCCTGCGCGCCACGCTGGGGATGGCTGAACAAGGCCTTCGCACCGCTTGCGTGACAAAGGTTTTCCCGACGCGTTCGCACACTGTGGCAGCACAGGGTGGTATCGCGGCCTCGCTCGGCAACATGGGGCCGGACTCGTGGCAGTGGCACATGTACGACACCGTGAAGGGGTCGGACTGGCTTGGTGACACGGATGCGATGGAATATCTCGCACGGGAAGCGCCCAAGGCGGTTTACGAGCTGGAGCATTACGGCGTGCCGTTCTCGCGGACCGAGGAAGGCAAGATCTACCAGCGCCCGTTCGGCGGCCACACGACGGAATTCGGTGAAGGCCCGCCCGTGCAGCGCACCTGTGCTGCTGCTGACCGCACCGGTCACGCGATCCTGCACACGCTCTATGGTCAGTCGCTGAAGCAAAAGGCCGAGTTCTACATCGAATATTTCGCGATCGACCTGCTGATGGGCGAAGACGGGGCGTGCAATGGCGTGCTCTGCTGGAAGCTCGACGATGGCACGATGCATGTGTTCAACGCCAAGATGGTGGTTCTGGCGACGGGCGGCTATGGCCGTGCCTACTTCTCGGCCACGTCTGCGCACACCTGCACCGGTGACGGTGGCGGTATGGTGGCGCGGGCGGGTCTGCCGCTGCAGGACATGGAATTCGTGCAGTTCCACCCGACCGGCATCTACGGCTCGGGCTGCCTCATCACGGAAGGTGCACGCGGCGAAGGTGGTTACCTTACCAACAGCCAAGGCGAGCGCTTCATGGAGCGCTATGCGCCGCACTATAAGGATCTCGCACCGCGGGATTACGTGTCGCGCTGCATGACCATGGAAATCCGGGAAGGCCGTGGTGTGGGCGAACATGGGGATCACATCCACCTGAACCTCTCGCACCTGCCGAAGGAAGCGCTTGCAGAGCGTCTGCCGGGCATCTCGGAAAGCGCGAAGATTTTCGCAGGCGTTGACGTGACCAAGGAGCCGATCCCGGTTCTGCCGACGGTGCACTACAACATGGGCGGTATTCCGACCAACTATTGGGGCGAGGTTCTGAACCCGACTGCGAAGGATCCGAACCGGATCGTTCCGGGCCTGATGGCTGTGGGCGAAGCGGGCTGTGCTTCGGTGCATGGCGCGAACCGCCTCGGTTCGAACTCGCTCATCGACCTCGTGGTGTTCGGCCGTGCGGCCGCGATCCGCGCAGGCCAGGTTGTGGACCGTGCGAAGGCCGTGCCGAAAGCGCCGGTTGCCCAGATCGACAAGTCGCTCGACCGCTTCGACGGGCTGCGCAATGCCAACGGCACCGTGGCAACCGCCGATCTGCGCCTCGAAATGCAGCGCGCGATGCAGTCCGACGCGGCTGTGTTCCGCACCTCGAAGACGCTGGCAGAAGGCGTTGAGAAGATGACGGCGATCGCAGGCAAGATGGATGACATCAAGGTTACCGATCGCAGCCTCGTCTGGAACAGCGACCTGATGGAAACGCTGGAACTGACGAACCTGATGCCGAACGCACTGGCCACCATCGTGGGCGCGGAAGCCCGCAAGGAAAGCCGTGGTGCGCATGCGCATGAGGACTTCCCGACCCGTGACGACGAGAAGTGGCGTGTGCACACGATCTCGCGCGTTTCCGGCAGCAAGGTGGAACTGACCTACCGCGAGGTGATCAAGGATCCGCTGACGACCGAAGCCGAGGGCGGTATCTCGCTCAAGACCATCGCGCCCAAGGCGCGGACCTTCTGAGGAGGAAGAGATGGTTCAGTTCACGCTTCCCAAGAATTCGAAGATCACCACGGGCAAGACTTGGCCCAAGCCCGAGGGCGCGAAAAACGTCCGCAAGGTGCAGATCTATCGCTGGAACCCCGACGACGGCAAGAATCCGAGCCTCGACACATATTTCGTCGATATGGATAAATGCGGCCCGATGATCCTCGATGTGCTCATCAAGATCAAAAACGAAATCGACCCGACGCTGACCTTCCGCCGTTCCTGCCGCGAAGGTATCTGCGGTTCCTGCGCGATGAACATCGATGGCAGCAACACGCTGGCCTGCATCTTCGGCACGGACGAGGTGAAGGGCGACATCAAGATCTATCCGCTGCCGCATATGCCGGTGATCAAGGACCTGATCCCTGACCTGACGCATTTCTATGCGCAGCATGCCTCGATCATGCCGTGGCTCGAAACCAAGACGAACCGTCCGCAGAAAGAGTGGCGCCAGTCGATCGAGGACCGCAAGAAGCTCGACGGGCTTTATGAATGCGTGATGTGCGCCTCTTGCTCGACCTCCTGCCCCTCTTACTGGTGGAATGGCGATAAATACCTCGGCCCAGCGGCGCTGCTGCATGCCTATCGCTGGATCATCGACAGCCGTGACGAGGCGACGGGTGAGCGTTTGGATGGCTTGGAAGATCCGTTCAAGCTTTATCGTTGCCACACGATCATGAACTGCGCGAAGACCTGCCCGAAGGGGTTGAACCCCGCCAAGGCGATTGCGGAGATCAAGAAGATGATGGTGGAGCGCGCGG
>RFUP01000129.1 GCA_009922885.1 Paracoccaceae bacterium | reverse complement strand
CGCCGCCCTAAATGTCTAGAGTGCGTTCAAAGTGAAAGGGATGCCCATGGATACCGCCCCGAACGACCTCGATCGCCTCCTCGATGCCGCTCTTTTGCACGTGGCTTTCGACGGGTGGAGCCCCGAAACCTTTGTGGCCGCGATTGCCGATTCGGGCCTTGATCCGGCTGTGGCGCAGGCGCTTTGCCCGCGCGGCGCGGTTGATTTGGCCGTCGCGTATCACCTGCGGGGCGATGCTGCCATGGTCGCGCGGATGCAGGCCGAAAATCTCTCCGCCCTGCGTTACAGCGAGCGCGTCGCTTTCGGCATCCGCGCCCGCCTTGAGGCCGCCGACGATAAAGAAGCGGTCCGGCGCGGCACCACGCTCTTTGCCCTGCCGCAACACGCCGCCGACGGCGCCCGCCTCGTCTGGGGCACAGCCGACGCGATCTGGCGCACGCTCGGCGACACGTCGGACGACGTGAACTGGTACACAAAGCGCGCGACGCTCTCGGCCGTCTACGGTTCCACCGTGCTCTACTGGCTCGGCGATCAGTCCGAAGGGCACGAGGCCACATGGGCTTTCATCGACCGCCGCATCGAGAATGTGATGCAGATCGAGAAGCTCAAAGCCCAGGTGCGCGGCAATAAATTCCTCTCGGGTCTCATGGCAGGCCCGAACGCGATCCTCTCGCGCATCCGCGCCCCAGGCCCGCGCGCTGACATGCCCGGCCATTGGCACGGCACCGATCCAAACGCTTGATAAGAAGGAATAACACATGAGCGAGACGATGCGCGCCGTCGAAATCACCGAAGCAGGCGGCCCGGATGTTCTGAAGATCACCGAGCGCCCCCGCCCCACGGCGGGTCATGGCCAAGTGGTGATCTGTGTCGCCTATGCGGGCGTCAACCGCCCGGATGCGCTCCAGCGCGCTGGGGCCTACGCCCCGCCCCCCGGTGCCTCCGATCTTCCCGGTCTCGAATGCTCGGGCTGGGTTTCCGAGGTCGGCCCCGGCGTGAGCAGCCTCAAAGAAGGTGACGAGGTCTGCGCCCTCCTCCCCGGTGGCGGCTACGCCGAATACGTCGCCACCCCCGCTGCTCATTGCCTTCCCGTGCCGAAAGGCCTCTCGCTCAAGGAGGCCGCCTGCCTTCCCGAAACCCATTTCACCGTCTGGACCAACGTTTTCATGCGCGGCGGTCTGAAAGCCGGTGAACGCTTCCTCGTCCATGGCGGCTCCTCGGGGATCGGCACCACAGCCATCCAACTCGCCCGCGCCTTCGGGGCCCGCGTTTTCACCACTGTCGGCAATCGCGAAAAGGCAGCCGCCTGCGCCGCCCTCGGGGCCGAGAAAGTCATTGTCTACAAAGATGACGATTTCGTCGAAATCCTCTCCAAAGAAGGCGGTGCCGACCTCATCCTCGACATGGTCGGTGGCCTCTACCTGCCGCGCAACCTCCGTGCCCTCGCCGATGATGGCCGCCTCGTGCAGATCGCGTTCCTGCAAGGCCCGAAAGTCGAGGTGAACTTCGCACAAGTCATGACCCGCCGTCTCACCATCACCGGCTCCACCCTGCGCCCGCAATCCGATCTCGCCAAAGCCCGGATCGCCGAAGGCCTCCGCGCCAAAGTCTGGCCGCTTCTCGAGGCCGGAACCGTGGCTCCGGTCATGGATAGCGAATTCCCGCTGGAAGATGCGGCAGGCGCTCATGCTCGCATGGAAAGCTCCGGGCATATCGGCAAGATCGTCCTGAAAGTCGCCTGATCTTTCTCTTTCGGAAATATCCCGGGGGTGAATGCCGCAGGCAGAGGGGGCAGCGCCCCCTCTCTTTTTCTCCGCCCCCTTGACCTTACCGCTCCCCCCGTCATCTCTTGCCCTTGGAGCGAGAGGAGAAACGCCATGGCAAAAACCATCATCGTCGAAGAATTCGGCGGCCCCGAGAAATTCAAACTGGTCGACCGCGAAGTGGGCGAACCCGGCCCCGGTCAGGTTCGTATCCGGCATCACGCCGCAGGCCTGAATTTCATCGACGTCTACCAGCGCACGGGCCTTTACCCGATTCAACTGCCGCACCCGATGGGGATGGAAGGCGCGGGCGTGATCGAGGCCGTGGGCGAAGGTGTCACCCACCTCAAGGTCGGTGATCGCGCGGCCTACGCCAGCCAGCCGCCCGGGTCCTATTGCGAAGCCCGTGTGATGCCAGCCGCCCAAGTCTGCCCGCTGCCCGATGCGATTTCCTTCGAAGAAGGGGCGGCGATGATGTTGAAGGGCCTCACCGCCCAATACCTCTTTCACCGCACCACGCCCTTGAAGAAGGGTGATACGGTGCTCTTCCATGCCGCGGCGGGCGGTGTCGGTCTCATCGCCTGCCAATGGGCACGCTCAGAGGGGATTACCCTGATTGGCACTGCGGGGTCGGACGAGAAATGCAAACTCGCCCTTGATCACGGCGCGTCGCATTGCATCAATTACAACACCCATCCAGATTTCGCGGCCGAAGTTCGCAAACTGACGAATGGGCAGGGCGTTGACGTCGTGATGGATGCCGTCGGTGCCAGCACTTTCGAGGGCTCGCTCAATTCTCTGAAACCACTCGGCATGATGATTACTTTCGGCAATGCGTCTGGCAAAGTGCCCCCGGTAGATGTCGGGCTTCTCGCCGCGAAAGGCTCGCTCAAGATCACGCGGCCCACACTCTTCACCCATATTGCCAAACATGAAGATTGCCAGGAAATGGCGCGGCACCTTTTTGCGAAGGTCACATCCGGTGCCGTAAAGATCGTTATCGATCAACGCTGGCCATTGGATCAGGTCGGAGAAGCCCACAAGGCCCTCGAAGCGCGTGCGACCACTGGGTCCACGATTATTACCATCTGACATAACATATTCGACAAGCCACCAAATATCCGGTGGCTTGTCTGAATATTTTTTTAATTGCCAATGCCAATTTCTATTTTTAATATGATTTTGCTATTCGGCTTTTGTGTTCCGGGGGATTTGCAGATTTTCAGGCCGAAGTTTTCAGTTTTCCAAAAGTGGGATGAAAATGACACAAATTGATCTGGGGAATATGAGTCTCGCGGAGCTCAAGTCGCTGCAAAAACAGGTTGCCAAGGCGATTGACGAATTCGCGGATAAAGAAAAGGCAAAAGCCCTCGCCGCATTAGAAGAAAAAGCCCGTGAGATGGGTTTTTCGCTCTCCGAGTTGACGGGGGCATCGCGCAAATCAACTCGTAAAGGGGCAGGCATTCCGAAGTATCGCAATCCGCAAAACCCTGAGATTACCTGGACAGGTAAAGGCCGTCGGCCTGACTGGGTTCGCGACGCGCTTACCGCCGGAAAGTCCTTGGACGATTTGGCGATTTAAAGAAATTTCTACCATTGGTAGTAAATTAAAAATGATAGCCCCCCAATTCGGTGCTCCGAGTTGGGGGTGTTTATTTGTGGCTATCGAGGGCCGCGGCCAAAAGGGAGCGCGCGTATTCGGTCTGCGGTGCCTCGAATAGTGCTTCCGCAGGCCCCGCCTCGATGATGTCGCCAGCTTTCATCACCAAAATCTTGTGGCTCATCGCGCGCACCACGTTCAGGTCGTGGCTGATGAACAGGTAGGCCAGCCCGTATTTCTGCTGCAAATCCCGTAACAGATCCACGATCTGAACCTGCACCGTCATGTCGAGCGCGCTTGTCGGTTCATCCAGAACAATCAGGCGCGGGCGCAGGATCATCGCGCGGGCAATCGCGATCCGCTGCCGTTGGCCACCCGAGAATTCATGCGGGTAGCGATCCATCGCGGCGGGGTCCAACCCCACTTCTTCCATGATCTCGGCGACCATTTCGCGCCGATCCCGCCCTGGCTCCACACCATGCACGCCCAAGCCTTCGGAGATGATCTGCATGCAGGTCATACGCGGGCTCAGGCTACCGAAGGGGTCCTGGAACACCACCTGCACATCCCGCCGAAGCGCGCGCAGCTCTTTCACCGAAAGCGACCGCAAATCGCGCCCTTCGAAGGCAATGCCGCCTTCCGATCCGATGAGCCGCAGGACCGCCAAAGCCAGCGTCGTTTTGCCAGAGCCGCTCTCGCCCACGATCCCCAGCGTTTCGCCCGCCCGCACCGAAATGCTCGCGTCATTCACCGCTTTCACATGGCCCACGGTGCGCTTCATGAACCCCTTCTGGATCGGGAACCAAACGCGTAAGCCCTCGGTCCGCACGAGTTCCGGCGCGTTCTCCGGCACGGGTTTTGGCCGCCCCACAGCCCGCGCCGCCAAAAGCGTGCGGGTGTATTCATGCTGTGGATTGGCAAAAACTTCCGCTGTCGGCCCCTGTTCCACGATCTCGCCTTTGCGCATCACGCACACGCGGTCCGCGATCCGCCGCACGATCCCCAGATCATGGGTGATGAACAAAAGCCCCATATTCTCTGAGCGTTTCAATTCGGCCAGAAGGTCCAGAATCTGCGCCTGAATGGTCACGTCCAAGGCCGTGGTCGGCTCGTCGGCGATCAGCACATCTGGCTTGTTGGCCAAGGCCATGGCGATCATCACGCGCTGGCGCTGGCCACCGGAAAGCTGGTGCGGATAGGCCCCAAGGCGGCTTTCCGCGTCCCGGATACCCACCTTCTCCAAGAGTTCCACAATCCGTTCCCGCGCCGCAGCACCTGTAAGGCCCTGATGCAATGCGATGCTTTCCGCCAATTGCTTCTCGATGGTGTGGAGCGGGTTCAAGGACGTCATCGGCTCCTGGAAGATGAAGGAAATGTCATTCCCCCGCACCTTCCGCAGTGCCGCCTCTGACGCCCCAACCATTTCCTGCCCGTCATACATGACCGAGCCCGAAACCCGCGCATTCCCGCCCAGAAGCCCCACTGTCGCCAAGGCACTCACAGACTTGCCAGAGCCGCTTTCCCCCACCAGCGCCACGGTTTCCCCGCGATCCAGCGCAAAGGAAACGCCGCGCACGGCTTCCATCTCTTTGCCATCCTGCCGGAAGGCCACGCGCAGATCCCGAACCTCAAGCACACTCATTGGAACGTCTTTCTGGGATCGAAGGCGTCGCGCACCCCTTCAAAGATGAACACGAGGAGCGAGAGCATGATCGAGAACACCGTAAAGGAGGTGAGCGCGAGCCATGGTGCCTGCAAATGGTCTTTCGCCTGCCGCGTCAACTCGCCCAAAGACGGTGCCGAGGAGGGCAAACCGAAACCGAGGAAATCGAGCGCCGCCAGCGTACCGATGGTGCCTGTCACGATGAAAGGCAGCATGGTGATTGTCGCCACCATCGCGTTGGGCAACATATGGCGCAACATGATGACGCTGTTCGAAACGCCCAAGGCCTTCGCCGCTCGCACATATTCGAGGTTCCGCGCTCTGAGAAACTCGGCACGCACCACGCCCACGAGCGAGGTCCAGCCGAAAAGCACGGTGATAAACACCAAAAGCCAGAAGCTCCGCCCAAGGATCGCGAAGAGGATGATGATCACATAAAGCGAGGGCGTCGACGTCCAAACCTCGATCACGCGCTGGAAAATCAGGTCGGTCCGTCCGCCGAAATAGCCCTGCACAGCGCCTGCCACGATACCCACCACAGAGGCCAGCGTGGTCACGATCAGGGTAAAGAGGATCGAAAGCCGGAACCCGTAGATCACCCGCGCCAGCACATCGCGCTTCGAGCTATCCGTGCCGAGGAGGTTCTGGCTGTTCGGGGGCAGGGGGGCCGCGCCGGGGCGGTCGACGATGGAATTGTAGGAATAGGGGATCGGCGGCCAGATCGCCCAGCCTTTCTGGATCGCTTGCCCGTTCACGATCCCCGTTTCCGCCTCAACCATCACGCCTTCCGGATCATCGAGGCAGTCCTCAACACCCCCTGTCATGATCAGGCAGCGCACTTCAGGATCATGGTATTTCGCTTCTGTCTGGAAATCCCCGCCAAAGGCGGTCTCCGGATAGAAGGTAGCCACAGGCGTATAAAGCGCGCCGCGATAGCTCACGAGGATCGGCTTATCGTTGGCCACAAACTCGGCAATCAACGACACCCCGAAGAGCACCGCGAATATCCAGAGCGACCAATAGGCCCGCCGATTGCGCGTGAAATTCCGCCAGCGCCGTTGATTGAGCGGGGAAAGCTTCATCCTTCCCTCCGTTCGAAATCGATGCGCGGATCAACGAGCACATACATCAGGTCGGAAAGAATGCCCGTCACGAGGCCGATGAGGCCAAAGATGAAGAGCGTGCCGAATACGACTGGATAATCGCGGTCCACCGCCGCTTCAAAGCCCAAGCGCCCCAATCCGTCGAGCGAGAAAATCGTCTCGATAATAAGCGAGCCACCGAAGAAGACGCCGATGAAAACCGCCGGAAAGCCCGCGATCACGATCAGCATCGCGTTTCGGAACACATGCCCGTAAAGCACACGCTTCTCCGTCAGCCCCTTGGCCCGCGCGGTCATGACATAGTGCTTCTTGATTTCGTCGAGGAAGCTGTTTTTCGTCAGGAGTGTGAGGGTCGCAAAAGCCGAAATCGTCGACGCAATGACCGGCAGGGCGATATGCCAGAAATAATCCGCGATCTTCTGATACCA
>RFUP01000128.1 GCA_009922885.1 Paracoccaceae bacterium | reverse complement strand
TAAACTGTGTTTTAGCATCACCCTGCTTATATATGCCGCGAGCATGTGCCCATTCACGAATGTCGGCAAATCTGCTTTGAGCTTGCTTATCGCCTTCAAAAGCTTCAAGGAAAGCGCCTTCCGCGAAGCAGGTCTCAGCAAAGACAGCTCCGAGGACGCGCTTCTCGCCGCCATGGCCGCCCATCCCGAACTGATCGAGCGCCCCATCGCGATCCGCGGCATGCGCGCCATTCTTGGCCGCCCACCGGAAGACACGCTGGCACTCCTCGATTAACGCCCGCGCAACCGCGCCAGAACGTGGCTCCACCCCCCCGGCACCAGCACAAACGAGAGCGAAAAGCCCGCAATGAAGCCCACAAGCTCCGCGAGCCACATCGAATCCGTGCCGAAAAGCACCCCGAACACCAGCTGCAACCCCATCAGCATCCCGATCAGCGAAAACGCCCGCGCCTGCGATGCGCCCGTGCCCGCAAGCTTCACCCACAACAGGAAAGTGAAGGCCCCGATCAGGCCATAGACCCCCGGAAACGCCCCCAGAAGCCACGGCTGCTTCACCATCACCAGCCCATGCGCCACCGCGCCGAGGATCGACGCCACGAAGAAGATCACCACCACGCCCCAAGGCCGGAACACCGCCGAAACGAAATTCCCCATCGCCAGCAGCATCACCCCCGCGAACAAGGCCGAGGTGAACGAGCCATGCACGAAGGGATAAGTCACAAACCGCAGCATATGCTCGGGCGGAAAGCGCCAACTGTCGATCATCCAGCGGAAGACATCCGAAGAAAACCCGTAGCTCTGTATCGCTGCCAAGCGCCAGCCCACCGCCTCTGGCCCGCCCACGAACCCGCGCGCGCCGAAGGTAAAGGCCACGTCGATCCCCACGATCACGAGGAACAAAGCCACCACCAAAGGCGGCAAGGGGTTCACAGGGCTCTCTTCACGCATCTCGCTCTCCTTGACGGGTCTTCCCCCCACGGTTAAGCCCTCGCGCATCCCTTTTCCAGACGGAGTTCATGATCATGTCGGATGCGGTCCAAACGCAGTCGAACCCCAACGCGGCCTTCAAACCCCGCGTCTTCTCGGGCATCCAACCCTCGGGCGGCCTCACGCTCGGCAATTACCTCGGCGCGATCCGCCGTTTCGTGGAGATGCAGGAAAGCGGCATCGAAACGCTCTATTGCATGGTGGACCTGCACGCGATCACCGTCTGGCAAGACCCCGAGAAACTCCGCCACAACACCCGCGAACTGGCCGCAGGCTTCATGGCCGCAGGGCTCGACCCGAAAAAGTCGATCCTTTTCAACCAGTCGCAAGTCCCTGAACACGCCCAACTCGGCTGGGTCTTCAACTGCGTCGCGCGCATGGGCTGGATGGGCCGCATGACCCAGTGGAAAGACAAGGCCGGCAAGAATGCCGAACAAGCCTCCCTCGGCCTCTTCGCCTACCCTTCGCTGATGGCCGCCGACATCCTGATCTACCACGCCACCCACGTCCCCGTCGGCGAAGATCAGAAACAACACCTCGAACTCACCCGCGACATCGCGACGAAATTCAACCACGACTACGGCGTGGATTTCTTCCCGATCACCGAACCCGTGATCGAAGGCGCCGCCACCCGCGTGATGTCGCTCCGCGACGGTTCAAAGAAAATGTCGAAATCCGATCCCTCGGACATGAGCCGCATCAATATGACCGATGGCGCCGAAGACATCGCCAAGAAGATCCGGAAAGCCAAAACCGACCCCGAAGCCCTGCCCTCGGACGCCAAAGGCCTCGAAGGCCGCCCCGAAGCCCGCAACCTCGTGAACATCTACGCGGCGCTCTCGAACCAAAGCGTCGAAAAGGTGCTCGCCGATGTGGGCGGCAAACAGTTTTCCGAGTTCAAACCGATGCTGATCGACCTCGCGGTGTCGGAACTCGCGCCCATCTCCACCGAGATGTCGCGCCTGATGAACGACCCCGCCGAAATCGACCGCATGCTCGGCCTCGGCGCCCAAAACGCCCGCGCGATTGCCGCGCCGATCTTGGAAAAAACCTACGAAATCGTGGGCATGATCCGCAGCTAAGAAAGTGGGGGGCTTTGCCCCCCGCCTTCGGCTCCCCCCAGGATATTTTCGAAAGAGAAATTCTCCTTTCTCTTTTCTAAATATCCCCGCCGGAGGCAAATCCGCAGGATTTTTCTATGGCCGAAGGTCGATCACGGCGCGCTCGGTGACGATCAAGTCGAGTGGCTGGTCGGTCGGTTCCAGGGGCAAACTTTCGGCTTCTTGCGCATCCCAGGCAAAACCGATGGCCAGAACAGGTCCACTCGCCCGCAAGCCTTGCAAGCTCCGGTCGTAGAAGCCACCGCCATAGCCCAAGCGGCCGCCGTGACGATCGAACGCGACAAGCGGCACGATCAGAATTTCGGGCACCAATAGGCGCTCGGTTTCCGGAACGCGCGCCCCGAAAGGGCCGTCAACTAGCGTGCAATCGGGTGTCCATTGCGAAAAGACCAAGGGCTGCCCCGCCGCGCGGATCACCGGCACCGCAACAGGCCCGAGCGAAGCGGCCTCGGTCATTGCCGGACGCGGATCGATTTCGGTCCGGATCGGCATGTAGCCCGCGAGAACCTTGCCGCGATGTTCCGCCAAAACTTCAGAGAGCAACGCCGATGGCGCTGGATGGCCCGCGTCGAACGCCAGCTTCCGCCGCGCGAAAGCCGCCTTCCGCGCCAGCGCCTTTTCCTCGTCCAAAGTCATGTCGCCCTCTTATAGCAGCACCGAACTTGCCAATCCGAGGAAGGCGAAGAAGCCCACAACATCCGTGACAGTTGTCACGAAAGGCCCTGACGCCAGCGCCGGATCGATTTTCACCCGATCCAGTGCCATCGGAATGAGGATACCGCCTAGCGCGGCAGCGACCTGCGTGAGAAACATGGCGACACCGATGACCATCGCGAGCATCGGCACCCCGAACCACACCGAAACCACCACGGCCATGATCAGCCCGAAGAGCGCGCCATTCACCGCGCCCACAGCCACTTCCCGCCAGATGACCCTGAGCGCGTTTTGCGCGGTGAGGTCGCGTGTTGCGAGGGCGCGCACGGCCACGGTCATGGTCTGGGTGCCTGCGTTGCCACCCATCGAGGCCACGATCGGCATCAAAACCGCCAAAGCCACCAATTGGTTGATCGAGTCGGCAAAGACTTCAATCACGAAAGAAGCAAGGATCGCGGTGAGAAGGTTGACAAAGAGCCATGTCGCGCGCCCCTTAGCGGCCTCGATGATCGTATCTGAAAGCGAGGCTTCCTCGTTCACACCGGCCATACGGAGGATGTCTTCCTCGTGCTCTTCGTCGAGCACGGCCATCGCGTCGTCGATGGTGATAACGCCCACCAGTCGATCGTCATCATCCACAACCGGCGCGGAAATCAGGTGATACTGGTTGAAGGCGTAAGCCACGTCGCCTTCGTATTGGTCCACCGGAATGGTGCGGAAAAGCTCTTCGGTCAGCTCGGTCAGCATCTGCTCGCGCCGCGACCGCATGATATTGCCGAGGCTCACCTGACCGACCGGGTGCATCCGGATATCGACAAGGATCACATGGTAGAAATTATCCGGCAAGTCCTCGGAATTCCGCATGTGGTCAATGGCTTGCCCAACCGTCCAGTGCTCGGGCGCAATCACCACTTCGCGCTGCATCAAGCGGCCTGCGGAATATTCCGGATAGGTCAGCGCCTGTTCGATGACCAAGCGCTCGGATTCGTCCAGCGCCTCGAGAATGGCTTCCTGTTGCGGCTCGTCTAGGTCTTCCAGAAGGTCGACCACATCGTCCGAATCCATCTCGCGCACGGCTTCCGCCAGCACGTCTTTCGGCAGGAACTCCAGCACCTCCTCGCGGATACCCTCATCGAGTTCCGACAGGATCTCGCCATCGAATTCATGGCCGTAAAGTTCGATCAGGCGGCGGCGATCATAGGCCGAAAGCTGTTCCAGAAGGTCGGCGATATCGGCCTGGTGGAGCGGCTCCATAAGCTCGGTGAGCTTCTCGGCATTGCCCTCGTCCACCGCCGACCGGATCGCGGCAACCATGCGTTTATCAAGCGCATAGGCGCGCTCTTCGTCGCCGGAGAGTTCGTCGGTGTCGTCCCGCTCGATCAGATCGGTGTCTTCGGACATGGCACCCCTCCTGCTCCGTTGGTTCGGCGTTCTCTCTCGCGCGGGCCGGATCGCTGCAGCGCCCCTCCATCATATCGGAAAGCACCGGGAAGAAACAATGGCGCGCAAGGAATTTACCTTCTCCACCGCGGCGCATAGTGTCTTAAGAAAACCGCCGGAGCCCGCCATGCCGACCCCGACCCTCATCCTCGGCCAGACCCTCACCTTCACCGGAAATCCCTTCCTCGAAGGGATCGGCGCGGCGCATGTCGACCCGCAAGGGGCGCTTCTGATCGAAGGCGGGCGGATCAGGGCCACGGGCACCGCCGCAACGCTCCGGAAGGCCCATCCCTCGGCGCGCATCGTCGATTACGGGCAAGCGCTGGTGATGCCCGGTTTCGTCGATGCCCATGTGCACTATCCGCAAACCGGCATCATCGCCTCTTGGGGCAAGCGGCTCATAGACTGGCTGAATACCTACACTTTCCCGGAAGAAGCCCGCTTTTCCGATCCCGCCTATGCCACCGAGATTGCAGGCCGTTATCTCGACCTCGTCCTCGCAAATGGCACCACCACCGTGGCCTCCTATTGCACGATCCACCCCGAAAGCGTGGACGCGCTGTTCACCGCCGCCGAAACGCGTGGGATGCGGGTGATCGCCGGCAAAACCTGCATGGACCGCGACACCGCGCCCCCAAGCCTCCGCGACACCGCCCAAAGCGCCTATGATCACTCGAAGGCCCTGATCGAACGCTGGCACCAGAAGGGTCGCGCGCTTTACGCCATAACCCCACGCTTTTCGCCCACTTCGACACCGGAGCAACTGCAGGCGCTCGGTTCCCTCTGGGCCGAACACCCCTCCTGCGCCATACAAACCCACCTCTCCGAACAAACCGACGAAATCGCCTGGGTCAAATCCCTCTACCCCGAGGCCCGCGATTACCTCGACACCTATGAGCAGCACGGCCTACTGGGCAGCGGCGCGCTCTACGGCCACGCCATCCACCTCGAACCACGCGAAATCACCCGCATGGCCGAAACCGGCGCTGGCGTGGTCCATTGCCCGACCTCGAATACCTTCATCGGCTCGGGCCTTTGCGACGTGGCCGGACTGATCGAACAAGGCATCCCCGTCGGCCTCGCCACGGATACAGGCGGTGGCTCGTCCTTCTCGATGCTCCGCACCATGGCCTCCGCCTATGAGGTTGGCCAATTGCGCGGCCGCCCGCTCCACCCCGCCGAACTCCTCTGGCTCGCCACAGAAGGCTCCGCTGCCACACTCCGGCTTTCCGGCACCATCGGCCGCCTCGCCCCCGGTGCCGAAGCCGACCTCGCCGTCATCAACCTCGCCTCCACTCCAGCCATCGCCCAACGCGCAAACCGTGCCGAAGACATCTGGGAGGCCATCTTCCCCACTCTGATGATGGGTGACGATCGCGCGATCCGTGCGACCTGGGTTAATGGTCTGGAAATCGGCAAAGCACCATGACGAAAAAAAGGGGGGCTTTGCCCCCCGCCTTCGGCTCCCCCCAGGATATTTGCGAAAGAGAAATGCAATTTTCTCTTTTTGAAATATCCCCGCCGGAGGCTCTCTGAGCCAGTGGCTCTTGCCACTGGCGAGGAATAGGGAGCGGCGCAGCCGCGCCATTTAGCAGCCGGATCGTCCGAGTACCATCACCCAGGTTGTGCCGACGCGCGCCAGCCCGAATTCCCGCGCCTCTTTCGAGAGCATGTTTTTCCGATGTCCTGGTGACATGGCCCATCCGCCCATTACGTCGTTCAGGCTTTTCTGCCCGCGCGCGATGTTCTCGGCGGCAAAGCAATAACGGTAGCCCTCGCGTTTCACGCGTGTCGCGATAGATGAGCCGTCGCGGCCTTTGTGGTCGAAATAGCCCTTGGTGACCATATCGCGCCCATGCGCTTCGGCGGCGGCCTGCAATTGCGGCGAAAGCACCAGCGGCGGGGCATCGACCTGAGCCCGCAATCCGTTCAGGGCCTCCGCTGCTCCCGGAACCGGGTCCGCTGCGGCCGTGCTCGCAATCACAGTGAGGGAAAGGGCTAGCCTGATCACAGGTGCCGCTCCGCAAGTTTCCGCGCCAAGCGGTTCTGCTCGCCAATGACGCCCTCAAGATCAATCGTCCGCATCTGCCCTTCACTCACAATCTGTCGCCCTTCAACGAAAAGATGATGCACTTTTGTTGGCCCTGCGAGCAAGAGCGCCGCCGGATCCCAGCTTCCGGCGCTTTCGATGCCCTGCGTGGTCCAGACCGCGATATCGGCGCGTTTGCCCACAGCGAGCCGCCCGCAATCGGGCCGCCCCAGCACATCTGCGCCGCCGCGCGTGGCGATCTCCAGGGCCTCCCGCGCGCTCATCGCATCCGCCCCCAGCGCCACTCGTTGCAAGAGCATCGCTTGGCG
>RFUP01000127.1 GCA_009922885.1 Paracoccaceae bacterium | reverse complement strand
TTGTCGGGCAAGATTGCGAACTGGGTGCGGCTTGGCGGCCCGGATGCGCCGATTACGATTCACTTGCGGGAAGAGGGCGCGGGCTTGGCGCAGGCGGTTGTGGATCGACTGTTGAGCCCTGTGGGCGGCTACTTGCCTGCGGATGTGCAGAGGCATGCCACGGATAGAGCCTTGGCTGAGGCGGTTGAAAAGGATCCGTTCGGGATCGGAGTTACCTCAGCAGCGGCTATAGGTGCGGCGAAACCTCTGGCGCTTTCGGGGGAGTGCGGTTTTGATCTGCAGGCCGACCGGGAATCTGTGAAGATGGAGGATTATCCCCTTTCGGCGCCTCTATTCCTTTATCTGCCGGCGCGACGGCTGCCGAAGATAGGGCGGGATTTTCTGTCTTACCTGAGGTCCGGCCCAGCACAGATGGTGGTTCGGCGGGCTGGTTTTACCGATCAGGCACCGGAGGAGGTGCCTGTGGATCAACAGGGGGATCGGTTTGCCAATGCGATTGCGGTGGCGGGGCCCGAAGTTCCCCTGACAGAGTTGCAGCGGATGGTTCAGCGCTTGGCGCCCATGAAGCGGCTGACGACAACGTTTCGGTTCGAGGTAGGTTCTGCGCGACTGGATGCGCAATCATTGAGCCATGTGGAGCAATTGGCGCGGGCAATCGAGGCCGGGCTTTATGACAATCGCCGGATTGCCTTCGTCGGGTTTTCAGATGGTGACGGGCCAGCAGAGGCCAATCGCACGATTGCGGAGCGGCGTGCGGCGACGGTTCTTGAGGCGGTGCGCGAGGCGGCGGAAACCGCGAATTTCGACCGCTTGGCGATGGAGGTGGATGCCTTTGGCGAAGCGCTTCCGATGGCGTGCGATGACAGCGCTTGGGGCAGGCAGGTGAACCGCCGCGTTGAAGTATGGATTGAGTAACTAGATCAGACCTTCGGAACGGAAGCTCAATTCGCGGGACTTGCCGATCACCAGATGATCGTGGAGCGTGATGCCCAGCGCGGAACCTGCGGCTTGGATCTGATGCGTCATGTCGATGTCAGATTGGCTGGGGGTTGGATCGCCCGAGGGGTGATTGTGCACGAGAATAAGCGCGCTGGCGTTCAGTTCGAGGGCGCGCTTCATCACTTCGCGCGGGTAGACCGGCACGTGATCGACGGTGCCTTGGGCCTGCGCTTCGTCAGCGATGAGGGTGTTCTTGCGATCAAGAAAGAAAACGCGGAATTGCTCGGTTTCGCGGTGGGCCATGGTGGTTTGGCAATAGTCGAGCAGGGCGTTCCACGAGGAAATCACAGGGCGGTGGAGCACGCGGGCGCGGGCGAGCCTGCCTGCGGCGGCTTCGATGATCTTGAGTTCGCAGATCACTGCATCGCCGACGCCATGTTCCTGCCGCAGGCGGGCAGTTGGAGCGGTAATGACGCCGTTGAAATCACCGAACTTGTCGAGGAGGCGACGCGCCAACGGCTTCACATCCTGCCGAGGAATGGCGCGGAAGAGGATGAGTTCCAGCATCTCGTAATCCGGCAAGGCATCGGGGCCACCGGACAGGAACCGCTCGCGGAGGCGTTGACGGTGATCGGAGATATAGGACGGCAAGCGATTGTTGGGCAGATCGTGCTTGGCCGAGAACGGATTGGCCTCATCCCCCGAAAGCGCGAGCGGCGTTTCGGAGGCGAAGAGGGGCAGCGGTGATTCTGAAAAGGCGCTTACGGGTTTCATAAGCGCGAGAGTGCGATGGAAGTGTTGCTGACTGGTTAATCGAGGCGGATCTTGTGCGCGGCAAGGGCTTCGTAATGCGGAAGCGCCTCGGCGCAGAGGGCGGCGGCGTCTCCGGTGAGGTCGGGCAGGGGGCCTTCGGGACCAGCGAAGCCTGTGGAGCTGTGGATCGCGCCGTACCAATGGGGTGCCCATGCTCCATCCTCGGAGCGGCCGCCTGCAGGCCAGGAGAGCATGGCGGGATCGAAGGGCAGATCGATGGCGGCGCAAAGTTTACGGAGCATCTGCTCGGGGTTTTCGCGGATATCGGCGCTATCCACCACGAGGCCGCCGATTTGGGAAAACAGGCTCGATTGCTGCGGAAAACCGATATCCTCAAGGCTCATCTCGGCGCGCTTGATACCGTAGGAGGCAATCACGCGGGCGGGGTGGCGGAGGAGGTGGATATTGACGCAGGACTTGGCCCAATCGAGGGGGAAGCCTTCGATCATGTGGTGCGGCATGTGCTTCATGTAGAAATGCGGCTTGCCGTTGGGGATGGGGCCAAGGCAGGCGGCGGCGACCTTATGGGGGTCGTTCTCATGAGCGGCCAGAATCTCGGCATTCATCGGGTGGATGATGCCTGTTTCAGCCAGATAGGGCGCGTAGAAAGGTTCATCCCAAACGGCGAAATCCGCGCGGGCACCGAAGGAATACATCATTGCCGTGGAGAGATTCCGCGGGCCGGACCACATAGCGATACGCATTCAGTTAGCCCTCACGCGCCGACGAGTTGTTTGTAGAGAGTGCGGATGCGCTCGGTGACGGGGCCCATCTGGCCTGTGCCAATCTGGCGGCCGTCGATAGTGCTGACGGGGGTTTGCGCGCCGAACGTGCCTGTGAGGAAGGCCTCATCCGCGCCGTAGGTATCCACGAGGGAGTAATTCCGTTCGAAAACGGGGATGCCGTTGGCTTTGCAGATGTCGATCACCTTTTGGCGGGTGATGCCGTTCATGCAGTAATCGCCTGTGGAGGTCCAAACCGCGCCTTTGCGAACGATGAAAAAGTTGCAAGCGTTGGTGGTGTTCACGAAGCCATGCACATCGAGCATGAGCGCTTCATCGGCCCCGGCCTTTTCGGCGGCGATGCAGGCGAGGATGCAGTTGAGCTTGGAGTGGCTGTTGAGCTTGGGGTCTTGCGTCATGGGGAGGCCGCGCATGTGGGGCACGGTGGCGAGGCGGATGGAGCGCGGGATCTTGGGCTTGGAATGCTCCATGATGATCACGACTGTCGGGCCTTGGCGCGAGAGCGAGGGATGCTGGAAAGGACGGGTTTTGACACCGCGCGTGACCATGAGGCGACAATGAGCATCGGTTTGCATGCCGTTGGCGGATTGCGTCTCTATCACGGCTGAAACGACCTGTTCTTTCGTCATACCGATGTCGAGGTCGATGGCTTTGGCGGCCTCGAAAAGGCGGTCCATATGCTCGTCGATGAAGGACCATTTGCCATTGTAGAGGCGGATGCCTTCCCATACGCCATCCCCCAGCATGAAGCCGGAATCGTAAACGCTGACAAGCGCTTCGGCTTTGGGTTTCAACGCGCCGTTCACCCAGATGAGGATGGCTTCGTTGCGGGCGTCTTCTTCGGCTTGGTGGGTCGTGACGTGGTCGGCCATGGGGATCTCCAGATTTGGGCGGAGGCTAGCGCGGGTTTCACGGAGTGTCACCTGTCTGTGAAACGAGGTTTCAGGGGCTAGGAAGGTGGCAATGGCTGGGCGCATGGTTTGGCGAGTGAATGGAGAGTGTGATGCGAAAAGCAAAACCTGTGATGTTGGCGCTATTGATCGCGCTTGGAGTGTTCGCAAAGGCGCATGAGGGGCACGCGGGCGAGGCCGTGCTGACCGTGGCGGGCGGGTGTTTCTGGTGCGTCGAATCGGATTTCGAGAGCGTGCCGGGGGTAAAGGACGTTGTGTCCGGCTATACGGGCGGGAAGAGCAAGAACCCGACCTACAAGCAGGTTTCGGCGGGCGGATCGGGGCATTACGAAGCGGTACAGATCCACTACGATCCAGCGCGGGTTTCGCTGGAAACCTTGCTACAGAAGTTTGTTCGATCGGTTGATGTGACCGATGCCGGTGGGCAGTTTTGTGATCGGGGGGACAGCTATCGAACAGCGATTTTTGTCTCTAATACAGCTGAAAAGGATGTCGCAGAGCGCGTGAAAGCCGAAGCGGAGGCGGTGCTTGGGCGGAAGATCGTGACACCGATCCTGAACGCATCGGCGTTCTGGGAAGCCGAGGATTATCATCAGGACTATTACAAAGGCAGCAAAGTTGTGCTGACGCGGTTCGGGCCTGTGAAGCAATCGACGGCATATAAGAAGTACCGTGACGCCTGTGGGCGGGATCAACGGGTGAAGCAGCTATGGGGCAAGGCTGCGGCTTTCGCGCATTAGACGCTGGCGAGGAAGGCGTCCACTTCGGCACGGGAAGGGATGGCATCCGCCGTGCCTTTCCGTGTGACTTTGAGGGCGGCGGCGGCGGAAGCAAGGCGCATGGCGGCCTCCGGGGATTGGCCCTCGGCGATGGCGGCCGCGAGATAGCCTGCGAATGTGTCTCCTGCGCCTGTGGTATCGACGGGTTTCACGGGAAACACGGGGCAATGCAGGGTTTGATCTGGAGAAGTCCAGTCGGCGCCACTGGAGCCTTTGGTAACGACCACGGTGATGCCCGAGGGAAGCGTGCCAACGGCGGCATTCAATTGAGCCGCTTCGATTTCATTGAGCAAAAGAAGCGATATGTGCGGGAGCACTTCGCTTGTCGCTTGAGCGCTGAATGGGGCGGCGGAATAAAGCACGGTTAGACCCTGTTTCACCGCAATTCGAGCCGCTTCGGCCTGAAGGTTGGTTTCGTTCTGGAGGATCAGCAGATCGCCGGGCCGGGCTTCGGTGGCGAGGGCTTGAAGCTGTGCGTCTGCAAAGGCCCGGTTTGCGCCGGGAAAGATGGTGATCGCATTCTCACCTGTTTCGTCGACGGTGATGATCGCGTGACCTGTGGGGGTAGCGGACTGCATGATGTGCTGCGTATCGACGCCCAGCGCCGCAAGGCGCTCTTTCGCCCAGAGACCTTCCGGACCGATGAGACCGACGTGGGCGACAGTTGCGCCCGCCTTGGCGGCAGCGACGGATTGGTTCGCACCCTTGCCGCCCAGACCGAGAGAATATTCCCGCGCCGCGATGGTTTCGCCCGGCGCGGGGATGTGCGGAACGCGGTAAGCGTGATCCGCGTTGATGGAGCCGAAGGACCAGATCTTCGGCATAGGCATCACCCGATCTTGTTCGCGGCGAGGACGGCCATGTTCAGGATGTCGTTCACCGTGGCGGAGGTGGAGCAGATCTGGATCGACTTATCGACGCCCGCGAGGATCGGACCGATCACTGTTGCGCCGCCCATTTCCTGCATCAGCTTCACGGAAATCGAAGCAGAGTGGCGTGCGGGAACGATCAGGATATTCGCGGGGCCGGAGAGGCGCTGGAACGGATAGGCGGCTTGAGCGCGCGGGTTGAGGGCCACGTCGACGGTCATTTCGCCTTCGAACTCGAAGTCTACGCCACGGCGTTCGAGAACTTTCGGGGCGAGGGCCATTTTCGCTGCGCGCTCTGAAACGGGGTAACCGAAGGTCGAGAAGGACACGAAGGCGGCGCGCGGTTCCAGGCCAAAGTGGCGCGCCACATCGGCGGCGCGTTCGGCGATGGTGGCGAGATCTTCTTCATCCGGCCATTCCTGCACCAGAGTATCGCCGATCAGGACGATTTTACCCTTGTGCAGAAGGGCGGTGATGCCTGCGGCGCCGTGGGCGGAATCGGCGTCGAACACATGGTTGATGAGGCCCAACACATAGGCGGACTTTCGGGTCGCGCCTGTGACGAGGCCATCGCCATGCCCATGCGCGAGCATGAGCGCCGAGAACACGTGACGATCCCGCGCGGCGAGGCGGTGCACATCGTGACGGTCGAAGCCTTTGCGCTGGAGGCGGTTGTAGAGGAAGTCCTTGTAGGTGTTGAGGTGGCGGGTGGTGGCCGCGTTCACGACTTCCAACTCGCGCACTGCATCCCCAAGGCCTTCGGCTTCAAGTTTCTCTCTCACATCGGCGTCACGACCGACGACGATTGCCTTACCCAGACCGGAGCGCTGGTATTGAACGGCTGCGCGCAACACGCGGGGATCGTCGCCTTCCGCGAAGATCATGCGGGCTTGAGCGGCACGGGCGCGGGCGTGGATGCCGCGCAGGATCGAGGCGGTCGGGTCCATGCGGTGGCGAAGCGCCAGCTCGTAGGCTTCCATATCGATGATCGGGCGACGGGCCGCGCCAGTTTCCATGCAAGCGCGCGCAACAGCGGGCGGAATGCGGTGGATGAGGCGGGGATCGAAGGGGGTCGGGATGATGTAATCCCGGCCGAAGGTGAGCTTACGGCCATAGGCCATCGCCACTTCATCCGGCACATCTTCGCGCGCGAGTTCAGCGAGCGCTTGGGCACAGGCGATCTTCATCTCATCGTTGATCGCGCGGGCATGCACATCGAGCGCACCACGGAAGAGGTAGGGAAAGCCGAGAACGTTATTCACCTGGTTCGGATAATCGGAACGGCCCGTGGCAATGATCGCATCCGGGCGAACTTCATGGGCCTCTTCGGGGGTGATTTCCGGATCGGGGTTCGCCATGGCGAAGATGACCGGATTATCGGCCATGCTTTGCACCATATCCTGAGTGACCGCACCTTTTGCGGACACGCCGAGGAATACGTCAGCGCCAACCATGGCTTCTTCCAGCGTGCGGGCATCAGTGCGGGCGGCGTGGGCCGATTTCCACTGGTTCATGCCTTCGGTGCGGCCTTGGTAGATCGTGC